>NZ_CACSJY010000026.1:0-85055 GCF_902706155.1 Pseudomonas sp. 18058 | reverse complement strand
GCAGGATCAGCGTGGATGTTCCTCTCGGCGGTTGGACAAGCATTGCGATCACTCCTGTCTGGGTTGGGCAACGGAGTGATTTATGGCTGGAAAGGAGAGGGCTGTCACCTGTCAGATCTGACAGGTGAGGGGTGGTTTCAGATGGACGGTTGGCGTGTCGAGGGCTGGTTTATCTCAGTAATTGCTGGGTATGAGGCTGCCTACGCAACTCTAGGATTTTGCCTACGCACCCAACAGATCCGTCTGCTATTCGGTAGAGGAGGAACGAGGAATGATGTGGTTGCAAGGCAGCCTGGACAGTGGTTGCCAACAGCCAAGGAAGGCGAATGCTTCAAAATAATCGGGAAAACCTGGAACTCGAAAGGCTCCTGAATGAGACACGCAAACTCGTAGCCGAACGTCAAAAGCTTTTGACGGAGGAAAAAAAGCTGAGCAGGGAAGCGAATTTATATCCGCTCGCAATATTAGGGGGGTTGGTGACCGCAATCACTGCCGTAGCAGGCTTCTTTTTCAAGTCTTAAGTACTCGAACCTTCTAACCCAAAAGGACAATCAAAAATGAGCACCTATGACCTAAAAGCCAGAATGGAAGAACTCGAGCGGGAGCACGATGAATGGGCTGAGAGAGTGCGCATCAAGAACAAAGGGGACATGTTACCTGTCTGGGCGATGCTGGCTTTCGGTCTGTTTTGCATGGCAATGGGTTTCATGTTGGGTCGGTTAGTCGGATGAGGTTTTTCCCTCATGCCCGGTGCGATAACTTGCCGAAAAACGACATATCGCGTACTCGTTGACGGCAGTCATTTTCCTAAAAACGACACCCCGCTGATCTGCTCCGCACCACCATTCCTCAGCTAAGTCTTTGCTTCTGCTCATTTATCGCGGAGAATCGCGCCCCTGTTTCGGCCGGAGCATGTCTGTCGGTTTTTTCCGACGCGTCCTGACCGAGTGGCAAGTGACCGGAATGCGGAGATCCGACCGGATGAATGATCAGGCCAATAGCGTCGAAGAGCGCTTTGATGCAGCAGCACCCGCTGAACTTTCGAGCTGGAATCGCCAGGACACCACCTGGATGTTGGGGTTGTTCGGGACGGCCATTGGCGCCGGTACCCTGTATTTGCCGATCAACGCAGGCTTGGGTGGCTTCTGGCCGCTGGTGGTGCTTGCGCTGTTGGCGTTCCCTATGACGTTCTACGCACACCGTGGTCTGACCCGTTTTGTGCTGTCCGGTCGCGAAGGCGCTGACATCACTGAAGTGGTCGAGCAGCATTTCGGCATCAAGGCTGGTGCGCTGATCACGCTGCTGTACTTCTTTGCGATCTTCCCGATTCTGCTGATCTACAGCGTGGGCCTGACCAATACGGTCGCCAGTTTCCTTGAGCATCAATTGCACATCACGCCGCCGCCGCGTGCGCTGATGTCGTTCGTGCTGATTCTTGGCTTACTGGCGGTGGTGCGTTGCGGCCAGGACGCCATCGTCAAGGCGATGAGCCTCATGGTCTATCCGTTTATCGTCGCGCTACTGTTTCTGGGGGTGTACCTGATTCCGCACTGGAACGGCGGCATCCTCACCACTGTTTCGCAGGTACCGCCAGCGTCGGCGCTGCTGCACACGCTGTGGCTGGCGATTCCGGTGATGGTGTTCTCGTTCAATCATTCGCCGATCATTTCGGCGTTTGCGGTGGATCAGAAGCGTCAGTATGGCGTGCATGCCGATGAGCGCAGCTCGCAGATCCTGTTCCGCGCCCATGCGTTGATGGTGCTGATGGTGTTGTTCTTCGTCTTCAGTTGCGTGCTGACGCTGTCGCCGGAGCAACTGGCGGAGGCCAAGGAACAGAACCTGTCGATCCTGTCGTACCTGGCCAACCACTTCAACAATCCGACCATTGAGTTTGCAGCGCCGCTGATTGCATTTGTGGCGATCTCCAAGTCGTTCCTCGGTCACTACATCGGTGCCAGCGAAGGCCTGAAAGGCCTGATCGTGAAGAGTGGCAAGCGTCCGGGCGCCAAGGCACTGGATCGCATTGTGGCGGCGTTCATGCTAGTGATCTGCTGGATCATCGCAACGCTGAACCCGAGCATTCTCGGCATGATCGAAACCGTCGGCGGCCCGGTGATTGCGGCGATTCTGTTCCTGATGCCGATGTACGCGATTCGCAAAGTACCGGCGATGGCGCGCTATCGTGGTCAGGCGTCGAACGTGTTTGTCACGGCGGTGGGTCTGGTGGCGATTTCGGCATTGGTTTACAAGCTGACGATGTAGCGCGGATTCAATCGAAAAGAACCGCTGTGCCTGCCCAGGCACAGCGGTTTTTTTTTGCCAGTGCCTGGCTTGCCAGCGGTTTCTGTAGGAGCCGAGCTTGCTCGCGAAGGCGGTGTATCAGCCAACACCGTTGTTGAATGTTCAACCGATTTCGCGAGCAAGCTCAGCTCCCACAGGGATGGGTTGTGGTGGCGGGCATAAAAAAACGCCGCTCATCTCACGATAGGCGGCGTTTTTTATTGCGTTGTAACGTTAGGCTTGAACGACCGGGATGTTGGCGTTCGCAGCAGCTTCACGGAACTCGGCGATCTGGTCGAAAGACAGGTAGCGGTAGATATCGGCCGCCATGCTGTCGATCTTGCCAGCGTATTCCATGTACTCCTCGACGGTCGGCAGGCGACCCAGGATCGAAGCCACGGACGCCAGCTCGGCCGAAGCCAGGTAGACGTTCGCGCCGTCGCCCAGACGGTTCGGGAAGTTACGGGTCGAAGTGGACACCACGGTAGCGTTCGGCTCTACACGTGCCTGGTTACCCATGCACAGCGAGCAGCCTGGCATTTCCATGCGTGCGCCAGCCTTGCCGTAGATGCCGTAGTAGCCTTCTTCGGTCAGTTGGTGAGCGTCCATCTTGGTCGGCGGCGACAGCCACAGACGGGTTGGCAGCTGACCCTTGACCTGATCCAGCAACTTACCGGCAGCGCGGAAGTGACCGATGTTGGTCATGCACGAACCGATGAACACTTCGTCGATCTTCTCGCCAGCAACGCTGGACAGCAGACGGGCGTCGTCCGGATCGTTCGGCGCGCACAGTACAGGCTCGCTGATTTCGGCCAAATCGATTTCGATGATTTCGGCGTATTCGGCGTCAGCATCGGCTTCCATCAGTTCCGGATTGGCAACCCAGGCTTCCATCGCTTGAGCGCGACGTTCCAGAGTACGCGCATCGCCGTAGCCTTCACCGATCATCCAGCGCAGCAGGGTGATGTTGGAGTTCAGGTACTCGGTGATCGACTCTTTCGACAGCTTGATGGTGCAACCGGCAGCCGAACGTTCGGCCGAGGCGTCGGACAGTTCGAACGCCTGCTCCAGGGTCAGACCTTCCAGACCTTCGATTTCCAGGATGCGGCCGGAGAAGGCGTTTTTCTTGCCTTTCTTCTCGACGGTCAGCAGACCGTTCTGGATAGCGAAGTAAGGAATCGCATGAACCAGGTCACGCAGGGTGATGCCAGGTTTCATTTTGCCTTTGAAACGCACCAGGATCGATTCCGGCATGTCCAGCGGCATAACGCCGGTGGCCGCAGCAAACGCAACCAGACCGGAACCGGCCGGGAACGAAATGCCCATCGGGAAACGGGTGTGCGAGTCACCACCGGTACCGACGGTGTCCGGCAGCAGCATGCGGTTCAGCCACGAGTGGATGATGCCGTCGCCCGGACGCAGGGAAACGCCGCCGCGGGTCATGATGAAGTCAGGCAGGGTGTGGTGGGTGGTCACGTCGATCGGCTTTGGATACGCCGCGGTGTGGCAGAAGGACTGCATCACCAGGTCAGCCGAGAAGCCCAGGCACGCCAGGTCTTTCAGTTCGTCACGGGTCATTGGACCGGTGGTGTCCTGAGAACCCACGGTGGTCATTTTCGGTTCGCAGTAGGTGCCAGGACGGATGCCTTTGCCTTCTGCCAGACCGCACGCCTTGCCGACCATTTTCTGCGCCAGGGTATAACCCTTGGTGCTTTCGATCGGTGCGTCAGGCTTCTTGAACAGGTCGAACGCCGGCAGACCCAGTTCGGCGCGAGCCTTCTCGGTCAGGCCACGGCCGATGATCAGCGGGATACGGCCGCCAGCACGGACTTCGTCCAACAATACCGGGGTCTTCATTTCGAAGGTGGTCAGGACTTCGTCGGTGCCGTGTTTGCAAACTTTGCCAGCATGCGGGTACAGGTCGATCACGTCGCCCATGTTCATGTTGGATACGTCGAACTCGATTGGCAGTGCGCCGGCATCTTCCATGGTGTTGTAGAAGATCGGAGCGATTTTGCTGCCGAAGCAGAAACCGCCAGCGCGCTTGTTCGGCACGTAAGGAACGTCGTCGCCGAAGAACCACAGAACCGAGTTGGTTGCGGATTTACGCGAGGAACCGGTACCGACCACGTCACCGACGTAGGCGATCGGGAAGCCTTGACCGCGCATTTCTTCGATCTGCTTCATCGGGCCGATGGCGCCCTGCTGATCAGGAACGATGCCGTCGCGAGCCATTTTCAGCATGGCCAGGGCGTGCAGCGGGATGTCTGGACGCGACCAGGCATCGGGAGCAGGGGACAGGTCGTCGGTGTTGGTTTCGCCGGTAACCTTGAACACGCGCAGGCTGATCTTGTCGGCCAGAGTCGGGCGGTTTTTGAACCACTCGCCGTCAGCCCAGGATTGCAGCACGGCTTTAGCGTGAACGTTACCGTTCTTGGCTTTTTCCGCGACGTCGTGGAACGCATCGAACATCAGCAAGGTGTGCTTGAGTTGCGCGGCCGCGACTGGCGCCAGTTCGGCGTCGTCCAGCAGGTCAACCAGGGTCACGATGTTGTAGCCGCCCTGCATGGTGCCGAGCAGTTCTACAGCGCGTTTTTTGTCCAGCAGAGGGGAGGAAACTTCGCCCTTGGCCAGTGCAGACAGGAAGCCGGCTTTTACATAGGCCGCTTCGTCCACGCCTGGTGGAATGCGATTGGTGATCAGGTCAACGAGGAATTCTTCTTCGCCAGCCGGAGGGTTTTTCAGCAGCTCGACCAGGCCTGCTGTTTGTTCGGCGTTAAGCGGCTGGGGAACGATACCCAGGGCTGCACGCTCTTCGATATGTTTGCGGTAGGCTTCAAGCACAGTTATTACCCTCATCAGTGGTCCCAAATGGGTGTCCGGGACGCTCATCCCGAAATGGCCGTACTCATGCGCTGCGTGGCGTTGTGGGCCACTTAGCCAGAATTACCGACCATTCCTTACAGAAGCTGCTTTCAAAGTTTTACGCCTGCAGAACGGGGAGCTGATGAGGGTTGGCGTTGGGCTTTTCCCCGCTGGAAAAACCCTTCGCCAACACCGCTCTGAAGGAACGACTGTGCTCGTGACGCTTTGAAAACAGCTTCTAACGGACATTGGCGCCTTAAAAGGCTGGCTGATTCTACGGCAAAAAAAATTTAAAGGTAAGTTCACCCCTGAACTTTGAGGGGTGATGAATGTTAGACAAAGGGCTAACATGCCGACCTGTTCCGCGTTTCAGTGCCTTTGCCTACTTTATGCCCAATCAGACCATCAAGACCCCCTGCGTCGGCCTCTGCTCCACTGTTTACGGTGATCTGGTGTGCCGTGGCTGCAAGCGTTTCCACCACGAAGTGATCCATTGGAATGGGTACAACGAGGAGGAAAAACGTGCGGTGTGGTTGCGACTGGAGCAATTGCTGTCACAAGTGATGGCGGGCAAGGTCGAGATTTTCGATTCGGCGCGTCTGCGCGAGCAGCTCGAACAGCGCAAGATCCGCTTCGTGCCGCATCAATCGGAATATTGCTGGGCGTATCAGCTGATTGCCCGGGGGGCGCGGGTGATCATTAATCTCGACGCGTACGGGATGGTGCTGCTGCCGGAGTTTCGCGAGTGGAATCTGCCGGAATTGCGCGATGCCATTGATCGGGAATTTTTCCTGCTGTCGGAAGCGCATTATCAGCGCTACATCGCCCCCGGATTCCTCAAAGACGCCTTTGGCGCCTGAAGATCAAAAACTTCGCGAGCAAGCCCGCTCCCACATTGGATTGATGTCGTTCACAAAACCAATGTGGGAGCGGGCTTGCTCGCGAATGGGCCGGTTCAGGCGCTACATTTCTTAATGTTTCACCGCCAACTCCACCAGATGATCCTCAACCTCCTGCGGTTTGAGCACCAGCACATCACTCTCCAGCTCATCCAGCACCACTTCCGCCGTATTGCCGATCAGCGCCCCTGACAATCCGGTGCGCGCCACCGTGCCAATCACGGTCACCGCCGCCTGCAGCTTGTGCGCCATAAACGGTATCAACACATCCGCCGGGCCTTCTTCGATGTGCAGATGCTCGTCATCAATATCAAATTCCGCCTGAAACGCCCGGCATTGCTCGCGATAGCGCGCTTCGATGGTTTCGCTGAGCTGGAACGTCGGATCCGCCGCCGACAGCATCGGCGAGGGATGCGCCGCGATCACATGCAGATGCGCCTTGGCCAGCGCGGCGATGTCGTAGCCGTGATCAATGATCGTATTGTGCAAATGCCGGTGCTCGCCATCGGCATTGCCGACATCAACCGCCGCCAGAATCACTCGGTCTTTCCACGAGGTCGACGTTTTCACCAGCAGCACCGGGGTAGGGCAGTGGCGCAGCAGTTTCCAGTCCGCTGGGGTCAGCAGGGCTTTTTTCAGTGAGCTGTCCGGGAAATGCTGTTTGATCACCAGCCCGCAACCCTCGGCCTGCTGCACATCGATGATGGTTTCGTGCAGGCTCTCGTTCCACGCCTGTTCGGTGGTGGCGCTGTAACCGTCCGCCAGTAGCGCGGCTTTGAGCACGCCGAGCATGCCGGCGTGGTCGTGCTTCTTGTCGCAGACCAGGAGGTGCAGATGGGCCTGGGTCACGCCCGCGATCAACTTGGCGCGCTTGAGCGCCAGGCTTTCCGAATGTTCGGGTTCGATGACCACCAGAATGCTGCGAATGGCTTGCATGAGCGGAGTCTCCAGCAAAGAAAAGGCACGGCGTTGCACAACTATAGTTGCTGCCAGAACGTGCGCGACTTGATGCATATCAACGCCAGCCGCTGGTGGTCTGCGGACAGGCCGGTATAATCGGCGCCCTTCGCTCGAACACCTTTACCGTGAGCCCCATGATCCTTCCCGAAATCCACGAATTCCTTGGCTGCCGCACTCCCGACGCTTGGGTTCAGGCTGCACTGGCCGATCAGGAAACCCTGCTGATCGACCACAAGAACTGCGAGTTCAAGGCCGCCAGTACCGCGCTGAGCCTGATAGCCAAGTACCATTCCCACGTCGACCTGATCAACATGATGTCGCGGCTGGCCCGGGAAGAACTGGTGCACCACGAACAAGTCATGCGCCTGATGAAGCGTCGCAAGATCGAACTGCGCCAGCTCCACGCCGGCCGATACGCGTCGAGCCTGCGCAAAGTAGTGCGCAGTCATGAGCCGGTGAAACTGGTGGATACGCTGGTGGTGGGCGCGTTTATTGAGGCGCGCAGTTGTGAGCGTTTTGAAGCGCTAGTGCCGCATCTGGACGAAGAACTCGGCAAGTTCTACTTTGGCCTGCTGAAAAGCGAGGCGCGGCATTTTCAGGGGTATCTGAAGCTGGCTTATCAGTACGGTGATGCCAAGGATGTTGAGCAGGTGATCGTGCGGGTTCGTGCGGCGGAGCAAGAGTTGATTGAATCGCCGGATGAAGAATTCCGCTTTCACAGTGGTGTGCCTGTAAACCGTTGAGATCAAAAGATCGCAGCCTTCGGCAGCTCCTACAGGGGAAACGCATTCCAAATGTAGGAGCTGCCGAAGGCTGCGATCTTTTGCGTGTGATTGTTAAAAACTCTTAAGAGTATGAAACATCACCGATAACCGGCTTCCGCCCGCGAATGCCGCCATAATGTCGACCACTTCACACATGGGTTGGCAGACGGTCGTTATGGATAACCTGGGTTTCGGCAAAGTCCTTCTGGTGGAAGACGACGAGCGTCTCGCGGCGCTGATCGCCCACTTCCTCGAACAACACGGCTACGAAGCGCGCACGGTGCACCGTGGCGATCTGGCCGTGGCCGCTTTTCTTGAATTCAAACCGAAAGTGGTGGTGCTCGACCTCATGCTGCCGGGGCAGAGCGGTCTGCACGTGTGTCGCGAAATTCGCAGCGTGTCGGACACACCAATCGTCATTTTGACCGCCAAGGAAGACGACCTCGACCACATTCTCGGTCTGGAATCCGGTGCCGACGACTACGTGATCAAACCGATCAAACCACCGGTGCTGCTTGCCCGCTTGCGCGCGTTGCAACGCCGTCAGGTGCCGGACAGCAGCGTGGTGAGTTCGCTGGAGTTTGGTCAGTTGAGCATCGACCGCAGTTGCCGCGAGGTACGTCTGGCCGGTGAGATCATCGAAATGACCACCATGGAATTCGAACTGCTGTGGTTGCTCGCCAGCGCTGCCGGCAAGATTCTTTCCCGTGACGACATCCTCAACCGCATGCGCGGGATTGCCTTCGACGGGCTTAACCGCAGCGTCGATGTGTACATCAGCAAACTGCGCAACAAACTCAAAGACAATCCGCGTGAGCCGGTGTGCATCAAGACCGTGTGGGGCAAGGGTTATCTGTTCAATCCGTTTGCCTGGGAGCTGTAGATGCTGCGCTTATTTCTCGGGCTGTTTCTGGTGATGACGGTGGGGCTGGTGCTGGCCTTGCAGACGGTCGAACACACCTTTAACGCCTTGCTCGACAACCAGATGCAGGCCTACAACCGTGAAGCGGTGCGCGGGCAGGCGTGGTCGCTGGTCGAGCACATGCGCGATCAACATGGCGAAGCGCGCGAGCAGCAGCTTGAGGCGTTGCGTCCGCACTATGGCCTGTCGTTGGGGCTGGTCGAAGCCGATCAACTGAAACTGACCGACGAAGAAAAATCAGAGCTCGCGCAGAATCTGTTGGTGATCCGCGACAACTACACGCAATTCATCAGCAACATTGACGGTGGCTCGCAGTTGCTCAGCATCAAGCTGCCGCCCGAGCCGAGCCTGATGCCGTTCTACATCACGGCGGCGTACATGATGCTGGCGGTGCTGATCGGCATCGTGTTGTTCTTCTGGGTGCGCCCGCACTGGCGCGATCTGGAGAAGCTGCGGCTGGCCGCTGAGCGTTTTGGCGATAACGATTTGTCGGTGCGTATCCAATTGTCGAAGCGCTCGAACATTCGTGATCTGGCGGAACACTTCAACCTGATGGCCGCGCGCATCGAAGGCCTGATCGCCAATCAGCGCGAGCTGACCAACGCGGTGTCTCACGAACTGCGCACGCCGATTGCGCGGTTGTCGTTTGAGCTTGATCAACTCAAGCAGCAACCGGACGCCAGCCAGAGTCGTGAGCTGATTGCGGATATGTACGCCGACCTTGGCGAGCTGGAGGAAATGGTCTCCGAGCTGCTGACTTACGCCAGCCTTGAGCGCGGTGCGACGGTGATCAAACGCGAGAACATTCAGGCGACCAACTGGCTCGACAGCGTTGTCGGCAGCGTCGCGCTGGAGGCGGAAGCGGCGGGCGTGCAGTTGCTGATTGGTGAATGCCGGCTTGACACGGTGCGCATCGAACCACGGTTTATGGCGCGGGCGGTGATCAACCTGCTGCGCAACGCGATTCGTTATGCCGAGCAAAAAGTCGAAGTGACGCTGGTGCGCACCGGGGATTATTACGAGGTGCGGGTCAACGACGATGGGCCGGGCGTGCCGCTGGAAGGGCGGGAGAAGATTTTCGAACCGTTCTCGCGGCTGGATGCCAGTCGGGATCGGCGCACGGGTGGATTCGGTTTGGGCCTGGCGCTGGTACGGCGCGTGTCGCAATCACATGGCGGACAGGTTGAGGTTGGGGAGTCGCCTTGGGGTGGGGCGTCGTTTCGGATGACGTGGGCACATCTGGATTGATTCGCGGTGGTGGTCAAGGCCTCTTCGCGAGCAAGCCCGCTCCCACATTTGAAATGCATTCCCCCCGTGGGAGCGGGCTTGCTCGCGAAAGCGTCAGCCCATTCAAAACAACGCTGACTGAACCACCGCTATCGCTGGCAAGCCAGGCTCCCACAGGAATTTGTGGTGTTACCAGAGTCTCAGCCACCCCTCAAAACCTGTAGGAGCGGGCTTGCTCGCGAAGGCGTCAGCCCAGTCAAAACAACGCTGACTGACCCACCGCCATCGCTGGCAAGCCAGGCTCCCACAGGAATTTGTGGTATTGCCAGAATCTCAGCCACCCCTCAGAACCTGTGGGAGCGGGCTTGCTCGCGAAGGCGTCAGCCCAGTCAAAACAACGCTGACTGACCCACCGCCATCGCTGGCAAGCCAGGCTCCCACAGGAATTTGTGGTATTGCCAGAATCTCAGCCACCCCTCAGAACCTGTGGGAGCGGGCTTGCTCGCGAAGGCGTCAGCCCAGTCAAAACAACGCTGACTGACCCACCGCCATCGCTGGCAAGCCAGGCTCCCACAGGAATTTGTGGTATTGCCAGAATCTCAGCCACCCCTCAGAACCTGTGGGAGCGGGCTTGCTCGCGAAGGCGTCAGCCCAGTCAAAACAACGCTGACTGACCCACCGCCATCGCTGGCAAGCCAGGCTCCCACAGGAATTTGTGGTATTGCCAGAATCTCAGCCACCCCTCAGAACCTGTGGGAGCGGGCTTGCTCGCGAAGGCGTCAGCCCAGTCAAAACAACTCTGACTGACCCACCGCTATCGCGAGCAGGCTCACTCCTACATGGGTTATCTGTCCTGTCCAAATATTGTAGGCACCACCAAACCCTGTAGGAGTGAGCCTGCTCGCGATGAGGCCAGCCCTGAAAAAACCAATTCAGCCCTGGATCAAAAATCCCACTTCGTCGTCAGCATCACATTGCGTGGCTCGCCGTAGAACGTGGTGTCGAAGTTGCCCAGCCCCGTCAGGTACTGTTTGTCGAACACGTTGTTGGCATTCACCGTGAAGCTCAGGTTTTCGTTGTACTGATAGCGCGTCATCAGGTCGACGAGGGTGTAGCCGCCTTGCTTGATGCGCGTGTAATCGCCGGCCGGGGCGCTGTAGATGTTGCCGTAGAACGCGCTCTGCCAGCTCACGCCGCCGCCAACGGTGACCTTGTCCAGCACACCGGGCAGTCGATAGGTGGTGAAGGTGCGCACCACATGTTCCGGCTTGGTGGTCGACAGTGGATAACCGTAGATGCGCTGCTCATCGGCATCGCGGGTGCGCGCGTAGGTGTAGCCGGCGGAGATGTTCCAGCCCTCGGCCAGTTCGCCGGCCAGTTCCAGTTCCACGCCTTGGGTGGTCGCGCCGTCGATGGATTTGTAGATGCCTTCGTTGGTCACCGGGTTGGTGCCGATCGATTCGGCGACGCCGTCCTGTTCGATGCGGAAGAACGCCAGCGCGGCATTCAATCGACCGTCGAAATACGCCGCTTTCAAGCCTGCCTCATAGCTGTCGCCTTCGACCGGGGCAAGGGTCGAACCGTTGATGTCCTTGTAGGTTTGCGGCTGGTAGATGCTGGTGTAACTGGCGTACAGCGAGTAGGTGTCGTTGAGGTCGTAGACCAGCCCGGCGTAAGGCGTGACCACGCCGTGTTCCTTGTAACTGGCGTGGGTATCGTCCAGCCCGGCGCCGGGGATGTAGCCGTAATCTTCGTTGTATTTGAAGGTGCTCAAGCGGCTGCCGAGGATCACCGACAGATCATCGGTCGGGTGCAGGCGCGTGGCCAGGTACACACCGTTCTGGCTTTGGGTGCGCTCGTATTTACCGTTCTTCGGGAATTGCTGTTTCGGCAGTTCACCGTTCCAGTCGTAAATGCTCCCCGGTACTTGCGAGAAGGCGCTGGTGTCGTAGGTCGAGCCGGTCTGGCGCGAGTGCGCGGTCATCACGCCGGTAATCAGCTCATGCTCGCGACCGCCCAAGGTGAACGGGCCGGAGACGTTGACGTCGGCGGTGTTCTGCACGCGATGACCTTCCCAGCGGCCCCAATACAAGAACATGCCTTCACCGGTGGCGCGATCAGGATTGCCACCGCTGGCCGAGGCGAGTTGCGTATCGTGATCGGTAGTTTTCTGGTCGAGGCTGACCTTGAATTTCCAGTCATTCGCCAGCGCCTGCTCCAGCGAGGCGAAGTAGGTGATGTTGTCGAAATCGCGGCGGCTCCAGTCAGCACCGGAGTTGAAATGACGCGGGAATTCGGTGCGGCCGCCATCGCTGAAGTACACCGGGTTGCCAGTCCAGGAACTGCCGCGCGGCGTGGTGCTGGATTTGTCGATGCCGAAGGTCAGCAGGGTGTCGTAGGTCAGGTCGGCTTCGAGGATGCCGTAGAACAGGTCTTTCTTCTGGCTGTAGTGATCGAGGTAGGAATTCTTGTCCGAATAGGCACCGACAAAACGCCCGCGCACGTTGCCCGAATCGGTCAGTGACCCGGAGATATCGCCGACGGTGCGATAGGCATCCCACGAACCGACGGTGCCGCTAATTGACGCTTTGAATTCCTTGGTCGGCTTCTTGCGGATCAGATTGACGGTGGCCGATGGATCGCCGTTACCGGTCATGAGGCCGGTCGCGCCTTTGATCACTTCGACGCGATCAATGCTCGCGGCGTCGTCACCGTTGTTCGGGTTTTCGCCGTACACACCGTCGTACGGAATGTTTACGCCGTCGTACTGGAAGTTAGTGATAGCGAAGCCGCGCGCGGAAAACTCAGTGCGGTCGCTGTCGTACTTTTGCGTGGAAATGCCGGGGGTGTTGCGCAGTGCATCACCGACACTTTGCACGCCGCGATCGTCCATTTGCTGGCGGGTGATGACCGTGACCGATTGCGGTGTTTCGCGAATCGACAGCGGTAAGCCGGTGGCCGAGGACGTTGCGCCGGTGGTGTAGGAATGGGTGTCTTCGGTGACCGCACCGAGGCCTTGCGCGGAAATATTGGTGGCGCCCAGTTGCAGGGCTTCATCGGTTCTGGCGACGGTTTCAGCGGCGTGCGCGTGGAGGCTCAGCAGGGCCAGCGCCAACGGGCACAAGGCAAAACGAAAACGGACGTGCGACATGGAGATCCCTTTGCATCGAATCGATCGGTAGTTGAAGTGCTTCTGAGGGGTTAACCGAACGAGAACGGCAAAGGGGAACTGCGTTGATCAAAAAAATCCGGGCCAGTGGAAATCATCAATGTGGGAGCGGGCTTGCTCGCGAAGACGGAGTGTCAGACGACTCAAACTGCGCCTGGAGTACCGCTTTCGCGAGCAAGCCCGCTCCCACAAGGGATCTGTGTTTATCTGTAGTTTCAGCGAGATAAACTCAAGCGTTCATGCCACTGCGCAATGGATTCTTCTGGGTAGACGTCGAACTGCTTGTCCTTGGCTTTGGCGTCGACTTCGACCCACGGCGCCTTCGAGCCGAGCATCAAATGCGTGTGTTCCGGTGGTACCGGCAACGCGGTGTCGATGGCCGAGGCGAACGGGTGGATCAGCTCCGGCCACTCCGGGCTAAACAGCCACAAACCGCTGCCGCACAATGCGCAGAAATGCCGTTCCGCGGTGCTGCGGTGGGCGCGTTTTTCGCCTGGGTCTTTCATCTTCGCGTGGTAGATGGTGATGTTCTTGCGACCCTGCACCTTGAGCGTGGTCGCGTCGCCGCCGAGGTTGATCGCGTAACCGCCGCCGCCCTGGGTTTTGCGGCAGATCGAGCAGTAGCAGCGTTGATACGGATAGGGGTGGGCGCTGGTCAGGCTGAACGTGACCGCGCCGCAGTGGCAGGAGCCTTCGAGGTGCATGATGGGGGCCTCCGGTTGGCTGGGATGGTTCGGGTTAGCCTAGAAGAGTTGTGGTGAATGTGCCGCCGCCTTCGCGAGCAAGCCCGCGCCCACAATTTGAAATGCATTCCCCTGTAGGAGCTGCCGAAGGCTGCGATCTTTTGACTTTGGTTGGTCAAACAAGACCAAAAGATCGCAGCCTGCGGCAGCTCCTACTGGACTGGCGCAGTCCGGCCGGTCAGCATGTCCGCCTAAAAACAGGGATCAACAACCCATGCGACGACTCCCCTCACTGGCCGCCCTGCGAACCTTCGAATGCGCCGCTCGTCACGCGCACTTCGGCCGCGCCGCCGCCGAACTGTGCGTCACCGACAGCGCCGTCAGCCACCAGATCCGCCAGCTCGAAGAACAACTCGGCGTCTCTCTGTTCATCCGCGAAGGCCGGCAAATCCGCCCGACCATCGCCGCTGGCCGCCTGATGCAAAGCCTGCAGCAAGCTTTCGAATTGATCGGCGACGCCTGCGATGAGTTGCGCGATCCATCCTCGCTGGCCGTGCTGCGTTTGGCCGTCACCGCCGAACTTGCGCAAAAATGGCTGATGAGCCGCCTCACCGATTTCTACGCGCGCTACCCCCACATCACGTTGCACCTCTACGAACAACCAATCGACGCCAGCGGCCCCGGCGAAGACATCGACCTCGCCATCACCTACGGCACCGGCCCGGTCGACAGCAGCGCTTACTTCGTTCGACCGTTGCCGGCGCTGCAATTCTTCCCGGTGTGCAGTCCCGGCCTGTTCAACCAGGGCACGCTTAAAACCCCCAAGGATCTGGCCCGCCACTGCCTGCTGCATGACGATCAGGACGGCAAGACTTGGACGGCGTGGCTGACGAGTCACGCCGGCGATCAGCGTCCGCAACGTCAGTTGTATTTCGCTCACGCGGGTTTGGCGCTGGAAGCCGCGGCGCAAGGGCAGGGCGTGGCGATGGGCGACAACCTCACCGCGCAGGAAGATTTGCAGAGCGGGCGCCTGGTGCGGCCATTTACCTCCAGCATGACTGCGCTCGGCCAATACGCGCTGGTCTGTGAACGGGTGCGCATGGAGCGTCCGGCGGTGGCGCAGATGCTTGAATGGTTCAACGATCAGCTCGCTGATTGATGAGTTGAATTCAACTGTCCCGCAATATTCATCGTTGGCGGGCCCTCCGCCAACGCCCGTACCGTGTGGTCATTCCCATCGCGAAGACGAGGTTTGACCATGGCACGTTTGCTCGACTCCACCCCTAAACACGACGGCTTCCGTCTGCCCGGCGAATTCGAAAGCAAGTCCGGCTGCTGGCTCGGCTGGCCTGAGCGCACTGACGTCTGGCGCAACGGTGCCAAGCCTGCGCAGAAAGTCTGGGTGCAGATCGTTACCGCCATCTCCCACAGCGAACCGGTCACCGTTTGCGCCTCCGCTGCACAATTTGCCACGGCCCGTCGCCAGTTGCCGCCGCAAGTGCGCGTGGTCGAGATGACCTGCAACGACACCTGGTTCCGCGACAGTGGCCCGTGCTTTGTGGTCAATGATCAGAGTGGCGAAGTGCGCGGCGTTGATTTCGAATTCAACGCTTACGGCGGCCTCGACGGCGGCCTCTATTACCCGTGGGACAAAGACGATCAGATCGCCAGCAAAATCCTCGAAATCGAACGTTTCGACCGTTACCGCGCACCGTTGATTGCTGAACTCGGCGGCATCCAGAGCGACGGTCAGGGCAGCATCCTCACCACCGAACAATGCTTGCTCAACCGTAATCGCAATCAGCATCTGGGCAAAGACGAAGTCACCCGCCGACTTACCGATTACCTCGGCGCCGAACAAGTGATCTGGCTGCCCCGCGGCTGCAAGTTCGATGAAACCGACGGCCACGTCGACGATCTCGCCTGCTTCGTCCGCCCCGGTGAAGTGGTGCTGCAATGGACCGACAATCGCGACGATCCGCAGTGGGAAATCTATCAAGAGGCCTACGACATTCTGCGCAGCACCCGCGACAGCCGTGGCCGTGAACTGATCGTGCACAAACTGCCGCAACCGGACGTGCTCGAATGGACCGCCGAAGAAGCCGAAGGACTGGATCAGCAGGACAGCACCCACACCCGTCAGGCCGGCACGAAAATCTGCGCGTCGTACATCAACTATTACGCCGGCAACAGCTCGATCGTGGTGCCGCTGTTTGGTGATCGTCAGGACAAAGTCGCGATGGCGACGCTGGCCGAACTGTTCCCGCAGCACAAGATCGTCGGTATTGAAAACTCCCGGGAAATTCTCCTTGGCGGCGGTAACGTGGCGTGCATCACCATGCCGCAATACGCCGGCACCCTTGACCATAAGAAGGGAGCGTGACCATGCGCCTGCACAAACTGACTCAAGCGTTATTGCTGGTGCTTGCACCCTTGTGTGTGCAGGCCGCCGACACCGCCAAACCAGTGGTTAACCTATACATCTGGGGCGAATACCTGGCCCCGGACACCTTAAAGAATTTCGAGGCGAAAACCGGCATTCATGTGGTTGCCGATCATTTCGATTCGCTGGAAACCGTCGAAACCAAACTGCTCACCGGGCGCAGTGGCTACGACTTGGTGCTCACCGCTGGGCAGCATCTGTCGCGAGCCATCGAAAGCGGTGCGATCCAGCCGCTGGACAAGGCGCGGGTGCCGCACTTTGCGGGCGTCGGGGAAGAATTCCGTCAGCACATGGCGGTGTTCGATCCGGGCAATCGTTACGCCGGAATTTACGCGTGGGGCACCACAGGCGTGGGCTATCAGGAGGAGGCGGTAAAAAAGCGTTTGCCCGATGCGCCGAAGGACAGTTGGGCGATGTTATTCGATCCGGCGGTGGTGTCGAAATTCGCCGACTGCGGGGTGAGCCTGCTCAATGATCCGAATGAAGTGTTTGCGGCGGTCATGAAGTACATGGGCCTGGACATCAACCGGCAGAATCTCGATGACCTGAAACTCGCCGAGCAACAACTGGCGAAGATTCGTCCGTATATTCGCTACTTCGACAATGACCTGAACATCAGCGATCTGGCCAACGGCAACACCTGCGTGGCGATGTCGTGGAACGGCAACGTGGCGATTGCCGCTGGGCAGGCGGAGGCGGCGAACAAGCCGTTCAAGCTCAGTTACCGGATTCCGAAAGAAGGCACCTTGATCTGGTTTGACGCGATGGTGATCCCCAAGGATGCACCGCATCCCGAAGCCGGGCTGGCGTTGATGGATTATCTGATGACGCCTGAGGTGATGGCGCCAATTACTGACACCATCCATTACGCCAATGCGATCACGGCGGCGGATGGTTTGGTGGATGCATCGATTCGCAATGATCCGGGGACGTATCCCTCGGCTGAAGTGCGGGCTACGTTGTATAGCAAGAATGACAATGGCAAGGCGTTTAACCGGGCGTTGATTCGGGCGTTTAGCCGGTTGAAGTCAGGGCTCTGAGATTTGTGTTGGATGTCCCGACGCCTTCGCGAGCAAGCTCTGCTCCTACATTGGGATGCATGCCCCTGTAGGAGCAAAGCTTGCTCGCGAAGGCGCCAGTCCAGACAACCAAAATCCTGAATCAGCTACCACCCTCAGTCCGCCGACTACTCACCTCAGCCGGCACATCATCCCCCGCCATACGCTTGCGAAACAACGCCGCCCGCGCCAGCAGCAACGTGGTCACCGGCACCGTGATCGCCAGCAAAATCGGAATCAACCACGCGTGCAGCACCGGCCCCGATTTCAGCGCCGAGAAGCAAATGATTGATGCCAGCGCCACACACCAAGCACCCAACGTCGAAGCCAGTGCCGGCGGGTGCATGCGCTGAAAATAATCCTTCATCCGCAGCAATCCGGTCGCACCGATTAGCGCAAACACACCGCTGAGCACCAGCAGGATCGCCACCGGAATCTCGACCCAAAGAGACAATTCAGCATTCATTCGATCACCTCGCCACGCAGCAGGAATTTCGCCAGGGCAAACGAGCCGACGAAGCCGAACAGCGCGATCAGCAGCGCCGCTTCGAAATACGTGTCACTGGAATAGCGAATGCCCAGCGTCAGCATCATCAGCATCGCGACGATGTACAGGTAATCCAGCGCCAGTACCCGATCCTGCGCCGAGGGGCCTTTGAACAGGCGAATCAGCGTCAGCACCATGGCCAGCGAAAACAGGAACAGCGTCAACAAAATCGCGTTCGACAGTAATGGGCTCATTCGAAGATCTCCATCAACGGCCGCTCGTACGTGGTTTTGAAGTGCTCGATGAATTGCACCTCGTCATCCAGATCCCAAACGTGCAGCAACAGAATGCTGCGATCCAGCGCCAGTTCCGACCACACCGTGCCGGGCACCACGGTGCAGATTGCCGCGAGCGCAGCCAGACCGTTGGCGTCGCGCAGATCCAGCGGCACTTTGATAAACCCGGAGCGAGGTGGGCGGCCCCCGGCGTTGAGTACGCCCCAGGCCACGATCAGGTTGGAAGCCACCACGTCGCGTCCTACCACCAATAGCAGGCGCAGAATTGTCAGCGGACGACGAATGCGCACCTGCTTCGGGCGCAGTTTGCGCATCATCAACGGCGCGCAAAAACCGAGGATCGCACCGATCAGCAGATTGCCCGGGCTGACCGACAGGTTCAGCACCAGCCATAGCAGCCACAGCGCCAGCGACAGCAACGGTGCAGGAAAGATACGCTTCATGGCTGCACCTCCAGCATCGCCGCTTTGGCTTCCGGACTTGGTACGGCGCGGGTGCCCAGCACCGCCATCACGTACTGCTGCGGATTGTTCAGCGCATCGGCGGTGGCCTGGGTGAAACGCATCAGCGGCTCAGCCTTAAAGGTGAGGACGATGCTCAAACCCAGCAGCAGGAAAATCGGCGCGCATTCGAGTTTGCGCAGCAGCGGCGAAGGTCGTTCCTCAGGCGTCCAGAAACGCTGAATACCCAAGCGCGAGAACGCCATCAACGAGCCCAGCCCAGAAAGAATCAGCAATGCCAGCAATGCCCATGCGGCCATCGAAATCGGCTCTCCGGCACCCAGTCCCAACGGATTGAGCAGGGCGCTGATCAGGTTGAGTTTGCCGATGAATCCGGACAGTGGCGGCATGCCGATGATCAGCAGGGCGCAGGCGATGAAGCTCAAGCCGAGAAACGCCATCGTCCACGGGATGACCTGGCCGACCACGGCTTTTTGCTCGTCGTCGAGGTTGATGCCTTTGGGCGGTTGCAAGGATTCTTGCGGGCGCGGCAGCATGTCGCTTTCGTCTTCCAGCGGGATTTCGTTGGCCGAGCGCGAACGTTCGATCAACTCTGCCAGCATGAACAGTGCGCTCAAGGCCAGCGTCGAGCTGACCAGATAGAACAGCGCCGCGCCGATCAGGTTCGGCTGAGCGAAACCGACCGCCGACAGCAGAATCCCGGCCGACACCAGAATGCTCAGGCTGGCCATACGCTCCAGACGTTGCGCCGCGACAATCGCCAGCGCGGCGCAGGCGATGGTCACCATGCCGCCGTAGATCAGCCATTCGCCGCCGAAGTACGCCGAAGCACCGGCCTGCCCGGAGAACAGCAGCGTCCACAGACGCAGCAGGGTATAAACGCCGACCTTGGTCATGATCGCGAACATCGCCGCGACCGGCGCACTGGCCGAGGAATAGGCCGGCACCAGCCAGAAGTTCAGCGGCCACATGCCGGCCTTGGCCAGAAACGCGACAGCGAGAATGCCCGCGCCCGCATGCAGCAAGCCACGGTCGGCTTCCGGCACCAGCGGAATTTTCAGCGCCAGATCCGCCATGTTCAGCGTGCCGGTGACGCCGTAAATCAGCGCCGCGCCGATCAGGAATAGCGACGAGGCCAACAGGTTGATCGAGATGTAATGCAGCCCCGACGATACCCGCGCCCGACCCGAACCGTGCAGCAACAGGCCATAAGATGCGGCCAGCAACACTTCGAAGAACACGAAGAGGTTGAACAGATCCGCCGTGAGAAACGCGCCATACAGGCCCATCAACTGAATCTGGAACAGCGCGTGGAAGCTTGAGCCGGCGCCGTCCCAACGCGCCATCGCAAAGAGCAGCGCGCTGACGCCGATAATACCGGTCAGCACCAGCATCAGCGCCGACAGTCGATCGACCACCAGGACAATGCCGAACGGTGCCTGCCAGTTGCCCGGCAGGTACACACCGATGGAGCCGGGCACGCCGGTGGTTTGCGTCCATTGCAGCAGCATCACCGAAATGAACAATCCGACGAGGCTGGAGAACAGGTTTATCTTCGCCTTCAGCGGTCGGTGCCGTTCGCCGAGCATCAGCATGATGGCGGCGGTCAGCAGCGGCAGCAGAATCGGTGCGGCGATCAGGTGAGTCATCGCCATCATTCTTTAGGCTCCCGGCCATCGACGTGGTCAGTGCCGGTCAGGCCGCGCGAAGCGAGCAGAACGACGAGGAACAGCGCGGTCATGGCGAAGCTGATAACGATTGCGGTCAGCACTAGCGCCTGTGGCAGCGGGTCGGTGTAGTGCAGCAAATCCTGAGTCACACCGTCCTTGATCACCGGCTCCTTGCCAATGAACAGACTGCCCATGCTGAAGATGAACAGGTTGACGCCGTAGGACAGCAGGCACAGGCCCATAACCACCTGGAACGTCCGTGGCCGCAGGATCAACCAGACGCCGGACGCGGCGAGGACGCCGATGGCGATTGCGATGACTTCTTCCATCAGACGGCTCCTTTGCTGGCGACGGATTTGGGCAACGATGCGGTCTTGTGACCCCGCACCGATTGGTGGGCGAGGGCGGTGAGGATCAACAGCGTTGAACCCACTACTACGCCGTATACGCCGACGTCGAAGAACAGCGCGCTGGCGATATGGATGTCACCCAGCACCGGCAAGCTGAAATGCCAGGTGTGCGTGGTGAGGAACGGATAGCCGACCAGCATCGCCCCCAAACCGGTGACGGTGGCGAACAGCAAACCGGTGCCCATCCAGCGCAACGGTCGCAGGCTCATTTGCGCCTCGACCCACTGCGTGCCGGCGACCATGTATTGCAGGATGAACGCCACCGACATCACCAGACCGGCAACAAAACCGCCGCCCGGCTGATTGTGCCCGCGCATGAACAGGTAGAACGACACCACCAGCGCAATCGGCAGCAGCAGGCGAACCAGCACCGCCGGCACCATCATGAAACCGAGCGCGGTGTCGCTGGCCGAACGCGGGTTGACCAGATCGGTGACCACGTCGGGTGCCAGCAGGCGTTGCTGAGCCGGCAACTGCATGCTTTCTTTCGGTGGGCGGAAACGGCGCAGCAGGGCGAACACGGTCAGCGCCACGGCGACCAGCACGGTGATTTCACCGAGGGTGTCGAAACCACGGAAATCCACCAGCATCACGTTGACCACGTTGCTGCCACCGCCCTCGGGCATGGCGCGGCTGAGGTAGAACGAGGAAATGTCGTTCGGCGTCTGCCGCGTGAGCATCGCGTAGGACAGCAGCGCCATGCCGCCGCCGACGGCAATCGATAGCAACAAGTCGCGCAGACGACGAATGCGGGCCTTGCGCAGGGTGCTCGGCAACGGCGAAACCTCTTCGATCCGTCGTGGCAGCCAGCGCAGGCCGAGCAGGATCAGCACCGTGGTGACCACTTCAACAGCCAGTTGCGTCAGCGCCAGATCCGGTGCGGAGAACCAGACGAAGGTCACACAGGTCATCAGGCCGCAAACGCTGACCATGGTCAGTGCGGCGAGACGGTGATACTTGGCCTGCCAAGCGGCACCGAGGGCACAGGCGATCGCCAGCAGCCACAGGGTCACGAAGACGATGGAGCCTGGAATCTTCGGCCGGTCGCCCCAGCTCAGCGTGCCGTGCAGCATCGGGATCAGACCGGCGAGCACCGCGGCCAAGACCATCAGGAACAATTGCATCTGCAGACGCTTGGTGCCCAAACGTCGCTCGACGCGCCGGGCCATGCGCATCATCACCACCAGGCTGCGTTCGAACAGGCGCTTGCCGTTGAAGCGTCCCACCAGTGGCGGGTATTTGAATCGGCCGAGTTTGAACTGCTTGCGCAGCAGCAGGTACAGAACGATGCCGCCGGACATAGCGATCAGGCTCATGATCATCGGCGCATTCAGGCCATGCCAGATCGCCAGGCTGTATTCCGGCAGCACGCCACCGACCACGGGCAGCGCCGCAGCAGCAAGGAGCGGGCCGACGATTTGCGCCGGGAAAATCCCCACCAGCAAGCAAGTGAACACCAGCAACTCAACCGGCGCGCGCATCCAGCGCGGCGGTTCGTGCGGGGTGTGCGGCAGGTCGGTGGCCGGCGGGCCGAAGAACACATCAACGGTGAAGCGCAGTGAGTAAGCGACGCTGAACATGCCGGCGATGGTCGCGACAATCGGCAACGACATCTCTACCCAGGCCGTGGCGTTGATGAACACGGTTTCGGCGAAGAACATCTCTTTCGACAGGAAGCCGTTGAGCAACGGCACGCCCGCCATCGAGGCGCTGGCAACCATGGCCAGGGTCGCGGTGTAGGGAATGAGTTTGATCAGGCCGCTGAGTTTGCGGATGTCACGGGTGCCACTTTCGTGGTCGATGATGCCCGCGGCCATGAACAGCGAGGCCTTGAACGTGGCGTGGTTGAGAATGTGGAACACCGCCGCGACGGCGGCCAGCGGACTGTTCAAGCCCAGCAGCAAGGTAATGAGACCGAGGTGGCTGATGGTCGAGTAGGCCAGCAAGCCCTTGAGGTCATTCTGGAACATCGCGCAATACGCGCCGAGCAGCAGCGTACAGGCACCGGCGCCGCTGACGATGTAGAACCATTCTTCGCTGCCGGACAGGGACGGCCACAGGCGCGCCAGCAGGAAGACCCCGGCCTTGACCATGGTCGCCGAGTGCAGATAAGCAGAAACCGGTGTCGGCGCCGCCATCGCGTGGGGCAGCCAGAAGTGGAACGGGAACTGCGCACTTTTGCTGAGTGCGCCGATAAGAATGAGGGGCAGAAGGATAGGGTAGAGGGCATGTGCGCGAATCAGATCGCCGGCGGCCAGGACCTTGTCGAGGTCATAGCTGCCAACGACATGGCCGAGAATCATGACCCCCGCCAGCAGGCATAACCCGCCGGCACCGGTGACCATCAACGCCATGTAGGCGCCACGTCGGGCGTCGGCGCGGTGGTGCCAATAGCCGATCAGCAGGAACGAGAAGAGGCTGGTCAGCTCCCAGAAAAATACGATCTGGATCAGGTTGCCCGAGATCACCAGCCCAAGCATGGCGCCCATGAACGCCAGGAAAAACGCGAAGAAGCGCGGCACCGGGTCATCCGGCGACATGTAATAACGGGCATATAAAGAAACAAGTGTGCCGATGCCGAGCACCAGCATCGAGAACAGCCAGGCGAAGCCGTCCATGCGCAGCACGAAGTTCAGACCGAGGCTGGGCAGCCACATGAATTCTTCGCGGATGACGCCGCCGTGGGCGATTTGCGGGTACAACATCGCGACCTGGACGGTACCGATCAGAGCGACCAGACCTGCCAACAGGGATTCGGTGTTACGCGCGTTGTGTGGCAGCACCGCTGCCAGACAGCTGCCAATGAATGGCAGAAGCAGTAGAACTATCAGGGACATAGGCTTCTAATCTGCGGAAGTTTGTGAAGCATCATACGTGCCAGCTCCCCGATCACCAAACGCCAGGATGTCTCAGAATCCTACAAAGTAGTCTGAATATTTCGGTTTGGCATTGTTTCGAGTAAATCAAAGGGCGTTAAAAGATCGCAGCCTTCGGCAGCTCCTACGGGGGATCATTCCAATGTAGGAGCTGCCGAAGGCTGCGATCTTTTGACCTTGCTCTCAGAGACCGTTTTCACGCTCCAATTCGCGATCATCCTCTTCAGCAGCGACTTTACCCTTGCTCTTCAACTCACTGACAATCACCGCCGCGACAATCAATCCAGCCCCGACCAGCGCAATCGCCGGCAACCGCTCGCCAGCAATCCGCCCGGCGATCCCGGCCCACACCGGCTCCCCGGCATAGATCAAGGTCGCCCGCGTCGGCGAAACGCTCTTCTGCGCCCAGTTCATCGCCACCTGAATCGCCGCACTCGCAGCGCCCAGACCCAACGCGGTCACCAGCAACGTCCAGGAAAAGTCCGGAATCAATTCGCCCGTGGGCACCACCAGCAGGAACGACAGCACCGACGTTGTCGCCAGTTGCACCACCGTCACCCGGCGCACATCCACCTGCCCAGCGTAGTTGCTGATCAAAATAATCTCGGCGGCGATCGCGATGGCGCTGATCAGCGTGGCAATTTCACCCGGACTGAAATTCAACGAAGCCCCCGACGGCCCCGCCAACAACATCAAACCGGTGAACGCCAGCATGATGCCAATGCTCGGCATCAACCCCGGCCGCCGTCCCAGCACCAGCCATTGCAGCAGCGGCACGAACGGCACGTACAGCGCAGTAATGAACGCCGACTGGCTGCTCGGGATGGTTTGCAGCCCGACCGTCTGCAAGCCGTACCCGAGCATGATCGCCACGCCGATAAACGCGCCGGCCTTGAGTTCAAACAGGGTCAAGTCGCGCAGATGACGCCACGAGAACAACGCAACGATGCACGCCGCTGCAGCAAATCGCAGGCCGACGAAGAACATCGGGCCGCTGACCGTCATTGCGTGCTGCACGAGCAAAAAGGTGCCGCCCCAGATCATGGTAATCAGCACCAGCACGCACTCGGCCTTGCTGAATCTGGAGAAACGGAGGGAAGTGGGGGAGCTGTTCAACGACGTCATGACCTTGCGCAGTATAAAAGGCAGGACGCACAATGCGCCCAACGTTGCGCAGTATACTGCCCAACCTCACCGAGTGAGCAATATAGTGCCCAAAGATTCCGCCCCAAGAACGTCCGTCCTTCAACACGTCAGCCAGAACGTGAGACGTCTGCGTCACGCTGCCGACATGAGCCAGACGGCGCTGGCCGAGAAATCCGGAGTCAGTCGACGGATGCTGGTAGCGATCGAGGCCGGGGAAAAGAACGTCAGCCTGACCACGCTCGACCGCGTTGCTGCGGCACTCGAAGTGGCATTCAGCGATCTGATTCAGGCGCCCGATGCGCGCGATCCGAGCCGCATCAACGAACTGGCGTGGGCCGGCACGCTGCCGGGCAGTAAAGCCGTGCTGCTGTCCAAAGCCACCGCCACCCGTGAAGTCGAGCAGTGGGAATGGTGCCTGGCGCCGGGCGAGGTGTATCCGTCGCAACCGGATGCCGAAGGCTGGAGTGAGCAGATTTATGTGTTCGAAGGGTGCCTGACGCTGATGCTCGGCGACGTGCCGCAGCATATTGGTACAGGGGAGTTTTTTATGTTTGCGAGCAATCAGCCGCATACCTATCGCAATGACGGGGATGTGCCGGCGCGGTTTGTGCGCAATGTGGTGATCTGAATGGAATACAACGCAGACATCCTGATCATCGGCGGTGGCCTCAGCGGTACGATGCTGGCGGTGCAACTACTGCGGCAACCGGGCCAGCGAAAAATCCTGATCATCGAACCCCGCGCCGAACTCGGCCGGGGTGAGGCCTACAGCGCAGTCGAATTGGGCCATACGCTCAACGGCAACGCTGCACGAATGAGCGTTGATCCAGACAACCCTGACGACCTCACACAATGGCTGACCGAGCACATCGCGGCGGGCGGTTGGCCTGAGTCTGCCGAGCAGCATGTGCCAACCAGCGAGCTGTTCCCGCCGCGCGGATTATTCGGCGTCTACGTGCAGCAACGTCTGGCCGAAGCCCGGGCGGTCGGCGCTCGATATGGTTCGATCGTCGAGCATGTACGCTCAGAAGCTGTTGATCTGCAGGTGCGCGAAGATTGCGTGCAGATCACTTTGAGCGATGGACAGAACCTGCAAGGTTCATTCGCAGTCATCGCCACCGGCATGTTTCCCGCGGCACGCACGCCGCAAACCGAATCCAGCGGCCTAAACGCTGCCGCTCTCGATCCGTGGGACGTCGCGGCCATGCGCCAGCTCGATCCGCAATCCACCGTGCTGATCATTGGCTCCGGCCTGACCATGGTCGATGCGGTGGTTTCGCTGGAGCAGGCCGGGCATCGCGGGCTGATCGAAGTGATTTCTCGCCATGGCTTGCTGCCGCACGTACGCCGGCAACCGCCGGCGTGGGTGGATTTCCTCGCCGAGGATCACAGCATTCGAACACCACGGCAGTTGCTGCGCGAGTTGCGCCACCATTGTCGTGAGGCGATAGCGCAAGGCATCGACTGGCAGGCTCCCCTCGATACTGTTCGGGCACATATCGGACGGTTGTGGAGTCAGGCGACTGACGTGCAGCGGCGACAATTCGTACGGCATGTGCGGCCATGGTGGGAAAGCCATCATCATCGTTCGCCGCCGTTGAGTGCGCAGTTGGTTGAGCGGTTGCACAGTGAAGGACGTCTGCGGATTCAGGCTGCATCGTTTAAAGGGCTAGAGCCGACAACTGTTGGTGGCGTGAATATTCGCATCCGACGCCGTGGCGAGGTTGAGACCTCTGTGGTTCACGGTGCAGCGTTGATCAACTCCAGTGGCATCGAATACGACTGGCGGCGCGTGGCGCGTCCGTTGCCACAACAATTGCTGACGCGTGGATTGGTGCAGCCGGGGCCGTTGGCGTTGGGGATTGCGGCAGTGGATGGCGCGGTGATGGATGCGGAAGGGCGAGTGGCCAGTCGACTGTTTGCGATGGGCCCGCCGCTGCGAGGGGTGTGGTGGGAGAGTACGGCGGTGACGGATGTGGCGTTGCAGGCGAAGGCGTTGGCTCAAAGATTGGTTCACTCAACGCGTACCGTTGGTCGGAAAATAGGGTTTACCTGTAATTTCTGACAGTTGTGCAAGTATTGCCGAGGCTCCCTAATTGCACTGCAATAATTCAGTCGTACTCATCAAGTTATTAAAGGACTAAAAAATGACCAGTATCCCACAGCCCCTTGTAATCAAAGAAGCCATAGGCGACATGATTAAACTTTCCGATGTCCCAATGGATGGTGCTACAGCTCAGATTCTGCCGTATCGCCTTGATGAGTTTGAAGGTGTCCCATTTTATGTTCAGGTTGTTCTTGATGGAGTGCCGCTCGCAGCACGATTTGAGGGGATCACACCGTATTCGCAAACAATCGCGATAAATGTGCCACGCGCAGAATTGCTCAATCATGTAGGCCCAAAGGGCGTTGAGTTTTCATATCGATTGAACATTGGCGGAAATCAGGTGGTCGCTCCCAATACCAAATATGAAATTACTCATTAATCGGTAGCGTAGCGCATGCACTTGGGTCAAACATAACGCTGAAAATGTTCATGAATATGTCCAGAGCCATTCGCTAAGATCAACCAAGGCCAGCCAGCATTAAGTCGCTGGATGCCCATGGAAGTCTTGATTCGGTCAGTTGGAAGACTGCCATTGCTCCCACCTTGGTGCGCGGTTGGTTGAGCAGTTGCACGGTGAGTCGACGAGGCAAAGCTGAACCTGTGTGGTTCAAAGTGTGGCGTTGATTAATTCCAGTGGCATTGAGTACGACTGGCAGTGTGTGCCGCGACCATTACCGCAGCAATCGTGAAGCCGGGACCTTAGGCGTTGGGGATTGCGGGTGGCGAGTATGGCCAGTCGACTGTTTGCGATGGGCCCGCCGTTGCGGGGGATGTGGTGGGAGAGTACGGCGGTGACGGATGTGGCGTTGCAGGCGAAGGCTTTGGCGATACGGCTGTTGGGTTGAGGGTGTTTGCGCTGACCTCTTCGCGAGCAATCCCGCTCCCACACTTGGAATGCATTTCAAAATGTGGGAGCGGGCTTGCTCGCGAAGGGGCCGTCCGCTTCAAAACCGTAGTTGAATGATCGACCGCTATGCGAGCAGGCTCACTCCTACATGTATTTAGCGGTGGCGGGGGAGGGTTACGCCACCACGCGATAACACGGCACATACGCCGCGCCGCCCGGCAGTTTCATCCGGTGCTGGGCGACGAAGGCTTTGAGCAGTGCGTCGAGTGGTTGCATGATCGCCGCGTCACCACGGATCTGATACGGCCCGTGTTCTTCGATCAAACGAATGCCCTTATCCTTGACGTTCCCCGCCACAATCCCCGAAAACGCCCGACGCAGGTTCGCCGCCAGTTCATGCGGTGGCTGGTCGCGGTGCAGTTTCAGATTCGCCATGTTTTCGTGGGTCGGATCGAACGGACGCTGGAAGCCCTCGTCAATCTTCAGTAGCCAGTTGAAGTGGAACGCGTCGTTGCGCTCGCGACGGAACTGCTTCACCGCTTTCAAGCCTTGCGTCATCTGCCGCGCGACTTCGGCCGGGTCGTCGATGATGATTTCGTAGTGCTGCTTGGCCGCTTCGCCGAGGGTCGCGATAACGAAGGCGTCGAGCTGTTCCAGATATGGCGCGGCGTGTTTCGGCCCGGTGAGAATCACCGGGAAGGGCAGGCCTAGGTTGTCCGGGTGCATCAGGATGCCGAGCAGGTAGAGGAATTCTTCCGCCGTACCAGCGCCGCCCGGGAAGATGATGATGCCGTGGCCAACACGCACGAACGCTTCCAGACGTTTTTCGATGTCCGGCAGGATCACCAGTTCGTTAACGATCGGGTTCGGCGCTTCGGCGGCGATGATGCCAGGCTCGGTCAGACCAAGATAACGACCGCCATGAATACGCTGTTTGGCGTGGGCAATCGTCGCGCCTTTCATCGGGCCTTTCATCACGCCGGGGCCGCAACCGGTGCAGATATCAAGGCTGCGCAGGCCCAGTTCGTGGCCGACTTTCTTGGTGTATTTGTATTCTTCGGTGTTGATCGAGTGGCCGCCCCAGCACACGACGATTTTCGGCTCGACGCCCGGGCGCAGGGTGCGCGCGTTGCGGAGCAGGTGGAAAACGTAGTCGCTGATACCTTGCGAGGTGGTCAGGTCGATGCGCTGGCTGTCGAGTTCGTTTTCGGTGTAGACAATGTCGCGCAGGGCGCTGAAGAGCATTTCACGGGTGCTGGCGATCATTTCGCCGTCGACGAAGGCGTCGGCCGGAGCGTTCAGCAGCTCCAGGCGCACACCGCGATCCTGTTGGTGAATGCGGATTTCGAAGTCCTTGTAGGCTTCGAGGATGGTCTTGGCGTTATCGACATGGGCGCCGGTGTTGAGGATGGCCAGGGCGCACTGGCGGAAGAGGGTGTAGGTGCTGCCGGATCCGGCTTCGCTCAGTTGCTGAACTTCACGTTGAGAAAGGGTTTCCAGGCTGCCTTTCGGGCTGACCGAGGCATTGATTACGTGTCGTTGGGTCATGCAATGATCCTTAAAACGATGTCATCTCAAGACTAGGCGATGGCATCCGAATAGTGTGTATCCATGAATGAAGATGGCACGATCTGCGCTGTACCGCCATGTCCCCGTTGGACGCTGAAAAGATGAAAAGGAGCCCCAGCATAGCTAAATCCCTCGTGGAGGCGATAATGCGCCGGCGAGTTTTTTTGTTTGCCCCTTTTGTCGCTCAAGGAAGTCATTTGTGATGTTCGAGATTCAGCCGATGGACGCCGCTACCTTTCGCCAGCAGACCCGGCGCAGCACGATCATCATCGCCGTGCTGTTCCTGGTGCTGGCGATGTTGTTTTCCAGCGTGGCAGTCGCGCTGTTCGGTGAGCCCGGCGGCGATAACCTGCGGTTTAACGTGGGCGGGGTGTTTCTGGCGTTTCTGCTGACGGCGGCCCTGTTGCGCGGGCGCTTCTGGAATCAGAGCTGGATGGCCCCGGCGGTGTACAGCTGGCGGCTCAAGCGCAGCCTGATGAGCATCACCAATGTGATGCATCAGGTGACAGCGGCGGTGGAGAAGAACGATCCGACGGCGATGAAAGTGCTGCGCTTCTATCATCTGGGGCTGACGCAGATGCATGAATTGGACGGCAACTCCAGCGATCATGGGCAACTGTGGCGGGAAGTCGAAACGCATAAAGAGCGGATGCACACGCTGGGGCTCGATACCGAGCAGACGCGGCTGGATCCGGCCTGGCTGGAAAACCTGAAGCAAGCGTCGCGTTAAAGCGCCTGCTTGCTGCGCAGTTTCCATGCGCGGAACAGGCGACCGTAGACCAACAGATTGACCGCCAGCACCACGCTGCCCAGCGCCAGTTGAATCTGTGGAGTGAGCCCTGCGGGGTAGATGATCGGCCAGACATAGTGCTCGATGAAACCGCCGGCGTATTCGGTCTGCCCGGCGGCGTGGCGCATCAGGTTTTCCCAGTAGGTCAGCGGGCAGGTCAGGTGCAATACCTCGACCGCCACGCCCCAGGCCGCCGCTGGCAAATGCAGCCACATCACTCGTGGCCACTTGAGCACCAGCAACCCGCCAAACAGCACGAACAAAATAAAGCACAAATGAAATAGCACCAGCCCGTCGGCTGCGATTCGGTACAGCATGTCGTCTCCCTGACGTGTTTGCGAATGGCGCTATCTTACGCCGCTCAGTTGCTTACACGTCAGTGCGAAAATCAGCGAACTCGGCGCGCATCCGTCCATTGTGTTTGGCTTGATACAGCAACTTGTCGACCTGTTCGACGAAGTGCAGCGGATCGCTGCCGACGGCGACTTGCGTGGTGCCAACCCCGAGACTCAAGGTGACCAGCGGCGACACCGCCGAATGCTCATGAGCGATCTGCTGCTGGCGGATCAGGTGCAGGCATTTGTGCGCCACCAGTCGTGCCGACTCCGCATCGGTTTCCGGCAGCAGCCAGACGAATTCTTCGCCGCCAATCCGCGCAATAAAGTCCCGTGGCCGATTGGCCGCCAGCGATAACGTCTTCGCGACCTGACGCAGGCATTCGTCGCCCTTGATGTGGCCGTAATGGTCGTTGTACTGCTTGAAATAATCGATATCGAGGATCAGCAGTGACAGCGGCAAACCGCTGCGCTGAGCTGTGGCCCACTCGCGCTCAAGCACGGTGTCGAACATGCGCCGATTGGCGATCCCGGTGAGCCCGTCCTGAAATGAATATTCCTCCAATTGCTTTTGCAGGCGGATCAGGTGTTCTTCGGTTTTTTTGCGCTCGCTGATGTCGAACATGAACCCCACCAGCGCCTCGACTTCACCGTCCTTGCGCACCACGTGCACGACATCGCGGATCCACACGTACTCGCCGGTGCTGGTCAGTGCGCGGTAATCGGCTTCGTGATCGACGCCGGCGCGTGACTGCGAGACGCAGAATTCCACCACGTAATCGCGATCGTCCGGGTGCATGCGTTCGACCCAGTCGTTGACCCCAACCCAACTGTTTTGCTGCCAGCCAAGCAGGGTTTCGATCTGCGGGCCGATGTAGCTGAAGGTCATGGTTGCCCAGTCGATTCGCCACGGGATGGCTTTGGTCGATTCCAGCAGGGTCTTGTACACGTCGCTGTCGATGGCGGTCATGGCGGGCACGGTCTCGGAAAAGTCTTCAACGGAAAAATCCAGCGCCAGCATGTTGCTAGCATTGAGGCGTTGCAAGCAGTTGGCCGATGAACGGCTGAGTCGGGCCGATTTCCCACAAGTGCGCAAGATTGTTCAAGCCAAAAAGCAGCGTTTGCTGGCACAGTCTTCGGCCGTTTCTCTGGTTGAAGGGCGTTATGTCTGACTCACTTTTACCGCGCAGTGCGTTTCTTCGCGGCGCTGTGGCGATCATGCCGTTATCACTGGCAACGGCGCCTTGGGGGCTGCTGGCCGGCTCCATGGCGATCGAAGCCAATCTCACGCCGCTGCAAGGGCAGGGCTTGTCGAGCATTGTGTTTGCCGGTGCCGCGCAACTGGTGGCGATTGGCATGCTCAAGGGCGGCGCGGGGATTTTCTCGATTCTGCTGACCACGGTTTTGCTGACCTCACAGCATTTGCTTTACGGCATGAGCATGCGTTCGGTGATTTCGCCGTTACCGGGACGCTGGCGGATCGGCCTGGGTTTTTTGCTCACCGATGAGCTGTTTGCCTTGACCAGTCAACACGATCGCCAGCAGTTCAATCGCTGGTATGCGTTGGGCGTCGGCCTGACGTTCTATATCGCCTGGAATCTGTTCACGCTGGCCGGCATCGTCCTCGGCAGCAGCATTCCGGGGCTTGAACATTTGGGCCTGGACTTCTCGATTGCCGCCACTTTCATCGCCCTGATCACACCGGTGGTGCGCAACGTGCCGACGGTGGTGTGCGTGGCAGTTTCGCTGTTCTGTTCGGTGCTGTTCAGTTATTGGCAGTGGGGCTCGGCGCTGGTGTTGTCGGGGCTGGCGGGAATGACCGCAGGATTTATCTGCAACAAGCTGTATCGGGAGCGCACATGATGGTTTGGGCAGTGATTTTCGGCATGGGGATTCTGGTGTTCCTCAACCGTTACGTGTTTCTCGAGCCGCGTTTGCCGGTGCGCCTGAGTAGCAACGCGCGGCAGTTTCTCGGTTTTGCCGTACCGGGAATGCTCACCGCGATCTGCGGGCCAATCGTATTCATGCCGGACAAACAATTGAATCTGCAGTGGGACAATCCTTACCTGCTTAGTTCATTGGTAGCTATTGGCCTTGTTCTAGCCACACGCAACACGTTGCTCAGCATGTTGTTAAGCATGGCGTTCTTCTTTTTGTTGCGTTGGTGGTTGTAAGTTGCCTGAGCGAATCTGTTCTACGCTGTAACGAAGACCGTTTACTTGTGACAGGAGGTGGGCATGGCGACTGAGCAAGAACATCCACAACGGGATGAAGAAGACACAGACGAACCGACCGAAGAAGAGATCGAGCGCGAGAAACACAAGGAACAAACGTGGAAACGCGATGAAGGCAGGGACTTGTCGGATCCTGATCGCAAATTTTGATCCAAAAAAAGCCCCTTGATTCAAGGGGCTTTTTCGTGGTTTTACAGATCTTCCAACTGCGTGAAATCGGGGTGTGAGGCCCGATAGCCCAAGGTTCGGTCGATCCAGGCATTGAGCTCGTTGACCATCACCGGCGGGTGGCCGGGATACCCTTCGAGGGTGGTGCGCAGGATGCGATCAATATTCGGGACATCACGCAGGTTTCGGGTCTTGATGTAGTGGCCGATAAAACAGTCGAGTTCAAAGCGTTCTGTCATCGACAGATAGACACACTCCAGGCCACCGACCTGTTTGATTGCAAAATCGTCGCGCAACTTATTTCTCTGCAAGGCTTGTAAATGTTTTAGTGGATTCCTGATTTATTGACTCTTTGGTCAATTGGTATACCAATCGGAAGGCGGCGCGCATGCTAGCTTTAGCGCTGGAAAATGTATGTATGACGATCGAAATGTCAGACAAGCGGTTAGTTCGCTCAAACGACTGTTTTACAGAGCCTGTCTCAAGCGTGAAACAGCCTTTGTAAAGATACGGAGTCACCTGTAGGAGCTGCCGAAGGCTGCGATCTTTTGATGTTGATTGTAAAAAACAAGATCAAAAGATCGCAGCCTTCGGCAGCTCCTACATTCGTTAGACGTACGACGTTGAGGGATGTTTAGGGCTGCGGAATGATCAAGCTGGGCCCCTGATTGCGTACGTTACCCACCGCTTTGCCGACTTTGTGCCATTCGAACGCTTCACTGCTTTCCCCTTCGAACAGCAACATTTGCTCAGCGCGTTCAGCCGGTGTCGCCGGATCCAGCCATTCGCGCACCAAATCAGTGCGGAATACCACGGGGCGGCGATCGTGGATATCGATCATCCCGCCAGCACTGTCGGCGGTGATGATCACGAAACCATCGTCGTCACGCGCCGGTTTTTCTGGTGTAGGAAATTGCCCGATGGCAGCACAGAAAACCGGCCCATGATCCGCCCGACGAATCAGCCAGGGTTGTCGGGTTTTATCCTCGGCATCGACCCACTCAAACCAGTTGTCGACCGGCACGATCAGGCGCTGTTTCCAGATCGCCCGGAAGAACGGCCCATGGGCGACTTTCTCGACCCGCGCATTGATCGGCGCGGCGCGATCCTTGGCCCAATGCGGACGCCAGCCCCAGCGCAGGGTATCGGCGTAAACCTGCTGTTCATGTTGATGGAGAATCGCCAGCGACGTGGTCGGCGCCGCGTTGTAATGCGCCAGTGGCGCATCGCCGACATGATTGATCAGTGCGTCGGGAATGCTCAGCACCGCGACAAAGTCATGGATGCCCCGGTACTGCGAGAGTCTTCCGCACATGGCTGAACCTCCGGTTGGACGCTTTCAGCTTAGATGCTAACGGTCATTCAATCCTTGGCGCCCTGACCGGTGAACGTGTCGCGCCAGTTCAGGCAGCGACGTTCGAGCGCTGCGAGCAAGCCATCGCTGAGTTTGCCAAGCAAGGCCAGCACGATGATCGCCGCCAGCACGATATCGGGACGCGAGGTTTCGCGGCCGTCACTGAGCAAATAACCCAGGCCTTTGGTTGCGGCGATCAGTTCGGCAGCGACAAGAAACATCCACGCCAGACTCATGCCGCTGCGCAGCCCGGTGAACAGGCCGGGCAGGGCGGCGGGCAACAGAATCCGGCGCACCAGTTGCAAGCGACTGAAACCGTAGATACGCCCGACTTCCACCAGTTTGCGGTCGATATTGCGGATCGCCGCGACTACGTTGACGTAGACCGGGAAGAACGCGCCGATGGCGATCAGGACGATTTTCGAGGTCTCGTCGATGCCCAGCCAAAGCAGCAAAAGCGGCACCCAGGCCAGACTCGGAATCGAACGCAACGCGGCGAACATCGGTTCCAGATACGCCTCGGCTTCGCGGCTCAAACCGACCCACGCGGCGAACACCAGCGCCAGGCTCGCACCAATGGCGAAACCCAGCAGCACACGAATCAGGCTGGCGCCGATGTGTTTCCACAGCGCACCTTCGGCAAGGTCGGTAAGCGTCACGGCGATCTCACTGGGCGCCGGCATCTGGTAGGACGGCAGCCAGCCGATGCGTACGATAATTTCCAGCACGACGATGATCAGCAACGGCAACGCGAGGCCTTTCAGACGGCGCTGCCATGCCGGGTTGGAAACGGATTTCTGCCGTCGCGACAGAGCAAGTGGCGCGGGCAGGTCTTTGCTGTGACTGGTCATGATCAGGGCTCCGCTCACGACGAATCCGCGACGAGCGCGGATTCGTGGTGAGTCTGGTCAGTTACTGGCGGGCGACGGCTTGCTGCACACCGCTGTCGAGCAATTGATCGATGACTTGATCAACATTGACGCCACGGCGCACCAGTTCTTCCGACACCAGAATCGGCGCGGCAGCCTTGGAGGCGCTGACGTCGTTGGCGGTCAGTTGCGGGCTGCTCAGGTCGGTGCGCGACAGTTGCAGTTTGGCCACGTCCAGCGGCAGGCCGGATTCTTTGGCGAGGAGAGCGGCGAATTCATCAGGATTTTTCAGCGACCATTCGCGCGCCTGCTCGTAGGCTTTGATCACGGTGTCGATGGTTTGCGGATGCTCCTTGGCGTACTGCTCGGTGACGCTGACCACGCCATAGCTATTAAAGGCAGGGTTGCGATAGAGCAAGCGCGAGCCGGCCTGAACCTGGCTGGCGGCCATGTGCGGATCGAGGCCGGCCCAGGCGTCGACGTCGCCTTTTTCCAGTGCAGTGCGGCCGTCCGGGTGTTGCAGGTGCACCAGCTCAACGTCGTCTTTTTTCAGCCCGGCCTGTTGCAGGCTGCGCAAGGTGAACAGGTATGGATCGGTGCCTTTGGTGGCAGCGATTTTCTTGCCCTTGAGGTCGGCAACGGTCTGGTACGGCGAGTCTTTGCGCACCACTAACGCTGTCCATTCGGCACGGCTGTACACGTAAACGGATTTGATCGGGCTGCCGTTGGCGCGGCTCAGCACGGCGGCGAGGCTAGCGCTGGAAGCGAAATCGACGCCGCCACTGTTGAGGTATTCCAGTGAACGGTTGCTGCCTTGGCTGAGCACCCAACTGACTTTGGTTTGCGGCAGGGCTTTTTCGAGGAAGCCGAAATGTTTAAGCACTAGGCTGACTGGCGAGTAATAAGCGTAGTCGAGGTGCACTTCGGCCGGCGCGGTCTCGGCGGCGTGGGCGATCGGTTGCAGGCTCAGGAGAAGGGCGCTCGCAGCCAGCAGCGTTTTGATTCGAAGGAACGGGAAGAACGGTTTCATGGGGGAACGCTCCGGCAAAGGCACAGATTTCTTATGTCCAAAAAGATATTTTTAGCGAATGCTTCCTGCATGAATGGAATATTGCAGGCTCTGTGCCATATCCGATCTAGCCCGTGTTTATTGGGTTTTCCGCTGGTTTGCTCGTTTTTAACTGTTGCCTGGTGAACAGCATGCCGAGCCACTGTTGCGCTGTGAACAGTTGGAAACGACAGTGATGAGCTTATGCATTAATCGAATTTTAAAACTGAATATTAAGAGCGTTATGGTCTATGCAAATCCCCTTTGCAGGACTTGCCATGAAGCTTTCCCGATTCCTACGCAGTGCGCTGACTGCGGCACTGTTTGCTTCACCACTTTCCTACGCGGCCGAGCCAGTCGTCCTGCATATCGGCGATCAGAATTACTACAACATCCGCGCCTCTATTGAAGCGTCCGGCGTGTTGAAAGACGCGCCGTATACGGTCGACTGGAAACATTTCCAGGCCGCCGCGCCGCTGGCTGAAGCCCTGCAAACCGGCTCGCTGGATCTGGGCTTTTTAGGTGATTCAGGCTTTCTGTTTCTGGCAGCCAAGCAGGCGCCGGTGAAGCTGATCGGCGTGTCGCGGCAAAACCCCGACACCATTGCGTTGCTGGTGCCGAAAGATTCCCCGGTGAAAACCATCGCTGATCTGAAGGGTAAAAAAGTCGCCTATTGGCCCGGTGCCTGGAGTCAGCAGTTGACCTTGCGCGCGCTGGAGCAGGGCGGTCTGCCGGAGAGCTACGTCGACTTCGTCAAATTGATGCCGATCGATGCAGCCGCCGCGTTGCCGCAGGGCAGCATCGACGCGTTCCCGGTGTGGGAACCGTATATTTCCCAACAGATCGTGTTCTCCGGCGCGCGACCGATCCTGACCGCGAAAAACCTGATGCCGGGGCTCAGTGCCATCGCCGCGTCGACACCGTCGATCGACAGTAAACGTGAAGCCATCGCCGATTTTCTTGGGCGTTTGAAACTGGCGAGGGCGTGGGTCGACAGTCATACCGATGAGTACGCCGACCTCTGGGCGAAAAAGGCCAATCTCGATCAACAGGTTTCGCGGCACTGGTTGCGCCAGGCGCACATGACGGTCGGCCCGGTGGATCAGCAGGCAGCGACGGATCTGCAAAGCACTGCGGACTTCCTGTTCAAGGTCAAGGCACTGCCGACGCCACTGGCCACCGCCGGCATTATCGACACCTCGTTTCAGCAAGCGTTGGCGCACTGAGCAAGCGCCGGAACCAAACCCTGTGTACCTTATCCAACCTCGGCTCGCGGATCGGAGCGCAGGGATGGATAAGGGCGAGGGAGTTTTGCCAATCGACAACATGACGGCAGCGGTCGGGCTCAAGGCAAAACATGACATCGCTATTCAAAATATTCTGTGCGGCGGCCATCGCTTTCGGGCTGGCTGGCTGCATTGCCGCGCCCATCGAATTGACCGCGCAGACCGAAACACAGCTGAAAGCGCAGGCGCCAGTGCGTTTTTTGCTGACTTTCGATGATGGCCCCAGTGCTTCAAGTTTCTGGAATCCGTCGGCGACGGTGCTCGATAGCCTCAAGGACAACCCGATTCAGCCGGGCATCAAAGCAGTGTTCTTCGTGCAGACCCGCGCACCGAGGGCCGGTAACAGCGATATCGGTCGCGGCATCATGCGTCGCGAACACGATGAAGGTCATATTCTCGCGTTCCACACTGCGACCCACTGGCACACCAATCACCGTTCACTGAGCCCGCAAGAACTTGAAGAATCGTTGAGCAATGGCATGGCAGACATTGCCGCGATTAGCGGCGCGCCGCCGAAACTGCTGCGTCCACCATTCTGGAATTACGACAAGCGCACTTTTGCCGCGTATCAGCAGCATGGCTTGCACGTGTTGTTGACGGATTTGAGCGCCAATGACGGCAAAATCTGGGGGTTCAACGCCAGCCCTAGACGTCGTGCGAACATGCTGCGGCAGTTGTCGGAAGTCCGTGAGCAGATTGCGCACGGAGAGTTTCCGGTGGTGGATGGCGTGATTCCGGTGGTGGTGACTTTCCATGATCTGAACCGCTACACCGCTCGGCATACGCGCGAATATCTGCAGATCCTGCTCGACAGTGCGGCGGCGACAGGCGTGCCACTGGCGGATCAGCCGTTTTATGTGGATCACGCAGCACTGGAAAAAGCCGCGCTGGCACGCACGGTTCAGCAAAGTTCTCAGCCGGTGCATTTGCCGGGGATCTGGAACTGGATCTGGGATCGTGATGCTGATTAAAGTCGCCCGAAAAATGTGAGGGAGTTGGCATTTTTCGGGGCGGCGGATTTCAAAACGCTCATCTATGCTCTACGGGTCGACCGACTCATCGCCTGCGAGGCGTGCCCCATGCTTGCCATTACGGACATTTGCCGCATTGTCGAATCCGGGTTTCCGGGGTTCACATGCAACTGCATTTCGACGCAGGGACTGCTACAGATCAAGGTGAGTGAGCCGGCCAGCGGCGACATCAAGTTGCAGCTCAATGGCGTTTCCCCGGAACACCTCGTCACCATCCGTGACATTTCCAACTTCATCGGTGAATTGCGCACGGAAATAAGCGCCGGGCGCCGGGCCTTCGCCGGTTAAGCCGTCATAAGCGCCGCTGAAACGCCTGAACGATGCGCAACGTCGCATCGCTGGTTTTCAGGTTGTGCACTGCGTTCAGCGGATGCCACATGCAATCGCTGATTTCATTCTGTGGACGTACTTCCTCAATGTTCAGCACCGAGGCCTCGTAGACGTGATGTTGCGTGCGGCCGCTCTGTAACTCCATCAAGTACAAAACGTCTTCGGCTTCCAGCCCGGTTTCTTCATGCAATTCGCGCACAGCCGCAGCGGCTTTGGTTTCTCCAGGCTCGACTTTGCCGCCGGGCAATGTCCAGCAACATCTGGGTTTGCGAACCAGGAGGATATGGCGATCCTGCTCGCAAATGACGGTGGCGCGTACTTTCATCTGTTACCTGTTTACCGGTTGTCACAAAAACGTAATAAAACTGCAATATTCGAGCCGGGCCTTTGTTTAAAGGTTCCCTGTGGATGTTGAGTATTGTTCTGCATCGAAAGTGCCTGATCGTTGGCTGCCGGGCGGTCGGCCACTCCAGTAAATCAGGGTGTAAGGTTAAAAGCGTGAAGCTGAATAACCGTGTTGCAAAAGGAGGTACCCATGAGCATGCCCATGTTGAACAAGATGCACATGAACGGCTATGACGTACTCAGCGTGAACAGCGGCCCTTGGCGGGTTTGCACGCAAGGTGACCGACTGGCGTCATTTGCCAGCAGAGAGGAGGCGCTGGCGTATGCCGCAGCACTTCCTGGCTACAGAAAACGCTCGGTGAAAGCGCAAAGTCACAACGTTAGTTGAATTGTGGCGAGGGAGCTTGCTCCCGCTGAACTGCGCAGCAGGCCCTTTTAGGATAACGAGCGAGGGCCGCTTCGCGACCCAGCGGGAGCAAGCTCCCTCGCCACAAGTGTCAGTGGACTTTGGTTCGGCTGATTGCGCGCGCCTTCACTTCCTTGGCATAAAGTTGCAGCCGCTCTTCGTCGCTTTGCAGCACTTCGCAAGAGCGCAGCACCGTTTGCGCGTCAGCCTCGTTGCCCGATTTGCGCAATTGTTCGGCAATGCGTTTGAGGTCGACCGCTGACCATCTCAGATCCGATGCGACAGCTTGCAGGTCGCGTTGAAGTTCGTGTTCGTATTCATTGAGCCGCATGATCACCTCCAGAACATTCTCGGTAAAAAAGAGTAGTCGCTTTTTCGCCGGTGGGGCGGAGCGATGCTGTCATTAAGCTGAGCGGTTGTGAAAAATTGTCGAAAGCGCATCAACGGCGCAATGCCACGATGGATGTGTAACCAGTTACACGTTACATTCGCTTTTTTTCAGATTAGAGAAGCACCCATGCGGATATGGATCGGAAGTTTGACGTTGGCGGTATTGGCAGGTTGCTCCTTGCCGGCGTCACTGGTTCCGGGTGAACCCAATCTCAGCAAGACCAGCGAAAAAACGCCCAAAGACTACGCCGCGTGCATTTTGCCGCTGTGGCAGCAGGACGTTTCCAAGACATCGCAAACGTCGATTTCCAACGGTTATCGCATCACCGCGCCGAGCATCATCACGGCCGACGAGATTCTCGATATCGTCAAATACAAGGACGGTAGCCGCGTCTCGCTGTATCAGGGGCCGCCCTGGGCCAAGTCCGGCTCGTTGCGCAAATCGGTGCGTGACTGCCTGTAACGGCGTTCCCGGATGAAAAAAAAGCAGAAACCTCGGTTTCTGCTTTTTTATTGGGCGCTTGGTCAGTCAGTAATGTCGGTCAGCGCGATGGTGCCGACATTGCCTTTCTTCTCACGGCGATCCTGAATCCAGTCTTCCACTTGCTGGCCGAATTCCGCCGGGGCCTTGCGCCCGACTTTTCTCGCGATATCGAGAATGGTTTGCTGGGCGAGGGCTTCTTCCATGCGCTTTTGCGCGGTCATCATCGCGCCGTGAATCGAGCAGGTGCCTTCGGTGGCCCACTCCGGCGGATTGCCTTCAAACAGGGCGCAACGCCCCCGGATGTCGCGGCATTCGAAAATATTCTTGCGTCCATCGATGGCGTTGACGATGTCGAGCAGGGTGATTTCATCCGCCGGTCGCGCCAGGCTGAACCCACCACGCACGCCTTCACTTGCTACCACCAATTTGCCTTTGGCCAGTTTGGTAAAAATCTTCGCCAGATATTCGACTGGCACGCCTTGCAACTCGGCGAGGTCGCGCACGCTGGCCTCGCGAGAGTCACCACCATTGCCCACCAAAAATGCCAGGCAATGAATGCCGTATTCGACGCCTGCGCTGTAAAGAGACATTTTTATCTCCGACTTAAGTTGTCGTAAATATTATCAGCCTGAGGGAGGCTCGGCAATCTGTCTGCGTGGACTGATTTTGTTCTTTATGTGCTTGAAAGCAACAAGAATGGCTATTTTTGGCGGATCCTTATCATCCTGCTTGATCAGATTATTCGATCAAAACAATCGAATAATCTGACTTGTTGGTTTTATATCCGACCAATACAGTCGGCGCTATCGGAGTGGCGACGACGGGCCTCCGGCGAAATTCGTTTCACCTCTTTCAACGGCTTGGCTTTTTCTGGAGAAACACAATGAAGCAGCAGATTCTGGTTATCGGCGCAGGTTTTGGCGGTATGTGGTCGGCATTGAGCGCAACACGTCTGGTCGATCTGCATGGACGTGATGATGTTGAAATCAGCGTTCTGGCCCCACAAGCCGAGCTGCGTGTGCGTCCGCGTTTCTATGAGCCGAACGCTCATCAACTGGCGGCACCGCTGGGTGAACTGTTCGAAGCAGTCGGCGTTCACTTCATCAAAGGCGCCGCGAACACCATCGATGTCGCAGAGAAAACCGTTGGCTACACCGATACGGCCGGGCAGCAACAAGTCTTCCACTTCGACAAACTGGTGCTGGCTTCCGGCAGCGGTCTGGCACAATCGGCCACGCCGGGTGTTGCTCAGCATGCGTTTGACGTTGACCAGATCGAAGCGGCCATGCGTCTGGAAACCCATCTAAAATCCCTCAAAGACCAACCGTCGAGCAAGGCGCGCAATACCGTGGTGGTTGCGGGCGGTGGATTCACCGGCATTGAAACCGCGACTGAAATGCCAGGGCGTCTACGCAAGATTCTCGGCGAGGAAGCCGATATCAACGTGATCATCGTTGATCGCGGGCAGAAGATCGGCGCCGCAATGGGTGAAGAAATCAGCCATTCCATCCTTGAGGCGAGTGAAGAGCTGGGCGTTGAATGGCGTCTGGGTGTCTCGGTGCAGTCGGTCGATGCCAATGGCGTGACGCTGTCGGACGGTCAACACATCGCGGCAAAAACCGTGGTCTGGACGACCGGTGTGCGCGCCAGTTCGTTGACCGAGCAGATCCCTGCCGAACGCGATAAACAAGGTCGCTTGCACGTTGATGCGAACCTGAAAGTCATCGGTCAGGACGATATTTTTGCCACCGGCGATGTCGCCTACGCCGCCACCGACCACCTCGGTAATTTCGCGCTGATGACCTGCCAGCACGCTATTTCATTGGGTCGTCATGCTGGCAACAATGTCGCTGCGCAGATTCTCGGTATCGACCCAACGCCGTATAGCCAGCCGAAATACGTGACCTGTCTGGATCTCGGCGCCTGGGGCGCGGTGTACACCGAGGGCTGGGATCGTCAGGTGAAACTGGTCAAACAGGAAGGCAAAACCCTGAAGACGCAGATCAACACCCAGTGGATTTATCCACCCGCGGCTGATCGCGTGAGTGCGCTGGCGGCGGCGGATCCGATGATTCCTGTGGTTGCGTAATTCTGAGCCTGTAAAAAATCCCGCTTACAAAAGCGGGATTTTTTTGCCTGCCAAAAAAGCGCGCAACGAGATGTGACAGTTGGGGGCGGGCGTATTTTCTGCGTCGACTAGGCTTTGGATCGCGGGGCTATGAATGGGCCTGCATGTCTTTCAAGGAGCCTCGGATCATGGATGATCTGGTCAAAGAAGTTATTCCGTTGTTGCAGTATTTGATCCCCGGATTCCTGTCAGCGTGGATTTTCTACTCGCTGACGGCGTTCAAGCGTCCGGATACGTTCGGACAGATTGTGCAGGCGCTGATTTTTACTTTTGTGATTCAAGGGGCTGTGTTGAGGGTTGGATCTGTCTGTTTATGGGTTGGCGCGAAGGGATTTTCTGTAGGGCAATGGGATTCGAGGGCTGAGACGGTGTGGGCTTTTGTCGTGTCGATAACCTTGGGGTTGCTTTCCTGTTATCTGGCAACCAATGACCAATTGCACAGTTGGCTGCGCAGTAGAAACGTCACGAAACAAACTTCCTATCCCAGCGAATGGTTCAGCATTTTTGCCCAGCACCATCGCCTTGTCACCCTGCACCTGACCGATGAGAGGCGCGTTTTTGGCTGGCCGGTGGAGTGGCCGCCGGAATCCAATAGTGGCCAGTTTGTGATGCAAAACCCCTGTTGGCTGGACTCCGATGGAACAGAGGTGCCTTTTGGCGCCGAGTATTTGCTGATAGATTCCGGCAAGGTCAAGTGGGTCGAGTTCGGCCCGAAATTGGAGAGTTCGCTATGACAGCCAGAGCACCGCAACCAATGCCAGAGTGGGTGGCGCGTCGTTATACAAAGGATGGCAAGCCGGTGGCGAATGCATTGCCTAAAGCACCCAGTGGCCCGCCGCCGCTGAAGGGGTGACATTCCACTGGCCAATAGCGGTCATGCCGCGAATTGTAGGTTGTCCGGACTGACCTCTTCGCGAGCAAGCTGGGCTCCTACAATGAAATTGTGAGCGCCGCTTACCTCTTGTGGGAGCTGAGCTTGCTCGCGAAGGCGGACTCACTGACAACACATCACGCTTAAAGTGTCTCCACCAACCAATCCCGAAACGCCTTCAACGACGGCAACGTCTCATTACGCGGCGGATACACCAGGTAATAGCTGCGCCGACTGGTAATTGGCTCACCCAGCTGCAGCAATTCACCCTTCAACAGTTCCTCTTCCACCAGAATCCGCGGCACCAGCCCTACGCCAATATTCGCTCGCACCGCCTGAATCAAATGCGAGGTCATTTCAAAACTCGGCCCGATGCGCATGCTGCGGTGCGGCAGGCTGTGATGGCTGAACCATTCCGTCCATGCCTGCGCGTTGCTGCTGACATTGAGCAGCAGTTGCCCGGCGATGCGCGCTTCGGCGTCATCGCGCTCGGCCTTTGATAACTGCGCGCTGGCAATCACCACCAGTTCTTCGGTATGCAGGGGCAGGGCGGTCAAGCCCGGCCACTCCCCGCCACCCACACAAATCGCGGCGTCGATTTCGCTGGTATCAAAGTCGATCGCTTCGATGCGCGAATGCAAATGCACGGTCATGCCTGGGTGCGCTGTGTAGAAATCCTTGAGGCGCGGCAACAGCCATTTCGAGCCAAACGTCGGCAACGTCGCCAGACGCAAACTGTGAATGCCCGAACCGAACGCCATCGCCTGCAACGTCGCGCTGCGAATCTGTCCGAGTGCCTCCGAGAGTTCACGCTGATACATGCGCCCGACATCTGTCAGCACCACTTTGCGGCCCTCGCGGCTGAACAGGCGCATGCCGAGCATCTTCTCAAGAATCTGCACCTGACGACTGACCGCGCTCTGTGTCAGCGACAGCTCATGGGCGGCGCGGGTGTAGCTTTCGTGGCGCGCTGCTGCCTCGAAGGCCAGCAATAACGACATGGAAGGGGTGAGCGTGCGCGGATTCATTCGTAAAAGTCATCAATAGCGGGTCGAATTTACGGTTGTCCCAGCGTCGGTCAGCAATGAACATGGGCACCATTAGATGGCGGAGCCTGACGCAATCATTCGTTGCGTACAACTGTTCACCGCCACATAGCCTGATTTGTACCGAGATAACCTGACCGATGATTGCCCAGCTGTCCCCCGCCAAAGCCCTGTCCACTGATTATCAGCAGTTCCTCAAAGCCCTGAAGGCCAGCGGCTTTCGTGGGGAAATCAGCGCCGATTACGCCAGTCGCGTGGTGTTGGCGACCGATAACTCGATCTATCAGCGTCTGCCGCAAGCGGCGGTGTTTCCGATGGATGCCGAGGATGTGGCGCGAGTCGCACGACTGATTGCCGAACCAGCGTTTCAGCAAGTGGTGATCACCCCGCGTGGCGGCGGCACCGGCACCAACGGCCAATCGCTGACCGACGGCATCGTCGTCGACCTGTCGCGGCACATGAACCGTATTCTCGAAATCAACGTTGAGCAGCGCTGGGTGCGCGTGCAGGCCGGTGTGGTCAAGGATCAGCTCAACGCTGCGCTGAAATCCGCCGGGCTGTTTTTCGCCCCGGAATTGTCGACCTCCAACCGCGCCACCGTCGGCGGCATGATCAACACCGACGCCAGCGGCCAGGGCAGTTGCACCTACGGCAAGACCCGCGATCATGTGCTTGAACTCGACATGATCTTGCGTGGTGGCGAACGCCTGCACGGCCAGCCGCTAGAAGAGAACGAACTTTCAGACCTGTGCGCCCGGGAAGATCGCGTCGGTGAAGTCTATCGCTGTGCGCGGCAGATCATTGATGAACAGGGCGATTTGATCCGGGAACGCTTTCCCGATCTCAACCGCTGCCTGACCGGTTATGACTTGGCGCACCTGCGTGAGTCGGACAACCGTTTCAACCTCAACAGCGTGCTCTGCGGCGCGGAAGGTTCGCTGGGTTTTGTCGTCGAGGCGCGGCTCAATGTGCTGCCGATTCCCAAGCACACGATGCTGGTCAACATCCGCTACGCCGGGTTCATGGACGCGCTGCGCGATGCCCGTGCACTGATGGCGCTCAAGCCGTTGTCGATCGAAACGGTCGACTCGAAAGTTCTGCTGCTGGCGATGCAGGACATCGTCTGGCACGGCGTCGCTGAATACTTTCCTGAAAGCGCTGAGCGGCCGACGCTGGGGATCAACCTCGTCGAGTTCTGCGGCGACGATCCCGAAGACCTGCAGCAGCGGGTTGAAAGCTTTATCGAACACTTGACCAGCGACCAGACCGTCGAGCGCTTGGGTCACACCTTGGCGGTCGGTCAGGCCGCGGTGAACAAGGTTTACGGCATGCGCAAACGCGCGGTCGGCCTGCTCGGCAACGTTGCCGGGGAAGCGCGGCCGCAGCCGTTTGTCGAAGACACCGCTGTGCCGCCGCAACACCTGGCCGAGTACATCGCCGAGTTGCGCGACCTGCTCGACAGCCATGGTTTGCAGTACGGCATGTTCGGCCACGTCGACGCCGGCGTACTGCACGTGCGGCCGATTCTCGACATGAAGGATCCGCAGCAGGCGGCGCTGGTGCGCCCGGTGTCCGATGGCGTCGCGGCGTTGACCCAGCGTTACGGCGGTCTGCTGTGGGGCGAACACGGCAAAGGTCTGCGCTCGGAATATGCCCCGGCGTTTTTCGGCGAGTTGTACCCGGCGCTGCAAGCCCTGAAAGCGGCGTTCGATCCGTTCAACCAGTTCAACCCCGGCAAGATCGCCACCCCGGCGAATAGCAACGCGGTGTTGCTGAAAATCGACGAAGTCACCCTGCGCGGTGAACTCGATCGGCAGATCGACGAGAAAGTCTGGCAAAGCTACGGCGCGGCCATGCATTGCAACGGCAACGGCGCCTGCTACAACTTCGATCCCGATGACGCGATGTGCCCTTCGTGGAAAGCCACCCGCGAGCGTTCGCAGTCGCCCAAGGGCCGCGCTTCACTGGTTCGCGAGTGGCTGCGTTTGCAGGGCGAGGCCGGTGTCGATGTGCTCTCTGACGCGATTCGCAAACCGGCATTTTTCAGCACGCTGTGGCAGCGCTGGCGCAACACCCGTGCGCAATCCGAGGATTTCTCCCACGAGGTCTACGACGCCATGGCCGGTTGTCTGGCGTGCAAATCCTGCGCGGGACAGTGCCCGGTGAAGGTCAATGTGCCGGAGTTTCGTTCGCGGTTTCTCGAGCTGTATCACAGCCGTTATCTGCGTCCGGCGCGGGATTATCTGATTGCTTCGCTGGAGTACAGCATTCCGTACATGGCGCGGATTCCGGCACTGTACAACGGTTTGATGGGCGCTGCGTGGGTGCGCGGCTTGCTGGAGCGTGTCGGTGGCATGGTTGATGTGCCGCTGCTCAGCCGTTTTGATTTCCATGCGGCGATGCGCCGTTGGCAGGTGTTGCCGGCGACGGTGGACAACCTGTCAGCGCTGACTCAGGCACAACGTGAACGCAGTGTGGTGTTGGTGCAGGACGCCTTTACTCGCTACTTCGAGGCGCCGTTGTTGGCGGATCTGGCCGAGTTGATTTCGCGTCTCGGTTATCAGGTTTACCTCGCGCCGTTCAGTGCCAATGGCAAGCCGCTGCACGTGCAGGGTTTCTTGTCGGCGTTTAATCGCGCGGCATTGCGCAATGCCCGCCAGCTCGGTGAGTTGGCGCAAATCGGCGTGCCGCTGGTGGGACTTGATCCGGCGATGACTCTGGTCTATCGCCAGGAATACCTGAAGGTGCCCGGCATGCAGGACTGTCCGGAAGTGGCGCTGATGCAGGAGTGGTTGCTCAAGGTCATGCCCGAGCAAAAGAAGCGTACCGAAGCGTTCCGCTTACTGGCGCATTGCACCGAGAAAACCAACGCCCCGGCCGCCACCCGTCAGTGGGAGCAAGTGTTCGAACGAGCGGGTTTGCAACTGGCGACGCAGGCTACTGGCTGCTGCGGGATGTCCGGCACTTACGGTCACGAAGCGCGCAACCGCGAAACGTCGGCGGTGATTTACGAGCAATCATGGGCGCGTCAGGTCGAGGCGCCGGTGGAGCAGGGCGAGGCGCTGGCCACCGGCTATTCGTGCCGCAGCCAAGTCAAGCGCCAGTCGGATCGGGCACTGCGCCATCCGTTGCAGGTGTTGTTGCAGGTTCTGCGCGGTTGAGGTCTGCGTCGTCCGGGGCGTTACGCCAGATCATGCGCGGGTCGAAACTCATCGCCGCGAGCATGGTGAAGACCACGACCAGGCCGAAAAACAGAATGCCCGGTCGTGGTTCGATGTCACCGAGCGCCTGAAACTTCACCAGCGCCGCGACCAGCGCGACGACCAAAACGTCGAGCATCGACCAATAGCCGATCAGCTCGACGAAACGGTACAGCTTCGAACGTTCCTTGCGCGCCCAGTCGCTGTCACGTTGCACGGTGACCAGCAGCAAAGTCAGGGCGACGAATTTGATCCCCGGCACGGCAATACTGGCGATGAAAATGATCAGCGCGATGTCCCAGGCACCGGCCTCCCAGAACTCCAACACGCCGCTCATGATCGTGCTGTCGGCGCCGTTGCCGAGCATGGTGGTGTTCATCACCGGCAGCAAATTGGCCGGGACATAGAACGCCAATGCGGCGAGCATGTAAGCCCAGGTGCGCGCCATTGAATTGGTTTTGCGCCGATGCAACGGGGCGTCGCAACGCGGGCACTCGTGCGGCTCGTCGGTCATGTCACAGGCCAGCCCGCAACTGTGGCACAGGCACAGATTGAGTTCGGTGGCGGTCGGTGGTCGCTTCATAGAATGTCCCAGAGATCGCGAATGTCGCGGCCGGCAATACGGATCATCATCAGGCTCAGCGCGGCGAGTGCGAACAGGCCGATGCCGGGCAACACGTCGAGCAATCCGGCGAGTTTGAACACCGCGACCATTGCGCCCAGCAGGCACACTTCGAGCATGCTCCACGGGCGCAACGTTTCCAGCCAGCGCATGCAAACCTTGAAGCCCGGCGCACGTTGCGAGCGCATCGCGTAACTGAGCACCCAGACCAGCAGCACCAGTTGAAACGCCGGGGCGATGATGATGGCAATCGCCGCGACCATCGCAATAAACGTGATGGGGCCCTGACTCAGCGCGAGCACCGAATCCCACAGCGTCGCGCTGTTTTTCAGGCCTTGCAGGCTGATGCTCATGACCGGGTAGAAATTGGCGAACAGCCACAGCATTGCGGCGGTGAAGGTAAGCGCCAGACGCTGCTCAACGCTCAGACCATTGAAGCGCTGCAGCACACCGCCGCAACGCACGCAGAGGGTTTTCTGGTGTTTGGCGAGCGCGACTTTTTCATACACACAGTCGCAATGCTCGCAGATGATCAGGGTTTCGGGGTTGACCATGGACAACGCTCGACAGCAGGCCGCAGGGGCAGGAAGACTCGGGCATTATAGACGCATGTGTAGGAGCTGCCGAAGGCTGCGATCTTTTGATCTGGCTTTTTTAGAGCAAGGTCAAAAGATCGCAGCCTTCGGCAGCTCCTACAGGGGGAGGTGGCGGGGCTTGGGGATTATTTACGATCCAGCCACACGGTTTGCGCGTTGCAGAATTCGCGGACGCCGAAGTGCGACAGCTCGCGGCCGAAACCGCTTTTCTTCACGCCGCCGAAGGTCACGCGCGGGTCGCTGGCGGAATAGCCGTTGATGAACACGCCGCCGGTTTCCAGTTCGCTGGTCAGTTGCTGGGCCAGTTGCACGTTGGCGGTGTAGATCGTCGCGGTCAGGCCGAATTCGCTGTCGTTGGCCAATGCCACGGCATGCGCGCAATCGCGGGCGGTGATGATCGAGGCGACCGGGCCGAACAGTTCCTGTTTGAACGAGGTCATGCGGTCGGTGACATCAGCCAGCACGGTGGGCTCGTAGTAGTTGCCGGCACCTTCAGATTTGCCGCCGCCGAGCAGCAGCGTCGCGCCTTCTTCGAGGGTGTCGCGCACTTGCTGATCGAGCTCATCACGCAGGTCGAAACGCGCCATCGGGCCGATGTAAGTGTCGGCAGCCAATGGATCACCCACTTTCAGTTTGCGGGTGGCTTCGACGAATTTGCGGGTGAATTCTTCCACCACGCCTTCTTCGATGATCAGACGTTTGGCGGCGGCGCAGACCTGGCCGGAATTCTGGTAGCGGCCAATAACGGCGGCTTGCACGGCCTCGTCGATATCAGCATCGTTCAGCACGATAAACGGATCGGAACCACCCAATTCCAGCACGCATTTCTTCAGCGCAGCACCGGCCTGAGCACCAATGGCCATGCCGGCACGGACGCTACCGGTCAGGGTCACCGCAGCTATGCGCGGGTCGGCAATCGCAGTGGAAACGCCTTCCGGAGTGACGTTGATCACTTCAAACACGCCGTCAGCGAAACCAGCACGGGTGAAGGCGTCACGCAGCAGGTAAGCGCTGCCCATCACGTTCGGCGCATGCTTGAGCACATAAGTGTTGCCGGCGATCAGTGCTGGCACGGCGCCGCGCAGCACTTGCCAGATGGGGAAATTCCAAGGCATCACCGCGAGAATCGGGCCGAGCGGACGGTATTCGATGCGCGCCTTGCCACCTTCAACCTGGGTCGGTTCAGCGTCGAGCATGGCCGGGCCGTGTTCGGCGTACCACTCGCAGAGCTTGGCGCATTTCTCGATTTCGCCACGGGCCTGAGCGATCGGCTTGCCCATTTCCTGGGTGATCATGGTCGCCATGGCTTCAGCGGTGTCACGCAGCGCGCCAGCGAGGGCGGTCAGCAAACGCGAGCGATCCTGCAGCGGCTTGCGCTTCCACTTGCCGAAGCCGTAAGCAGCGCGGGTCAGCGCGGCATCGAGGGCGGCGGCCGATTCAAAGGCGTAGTGGCCAATCTGCTCGCCGCTGGCTGGGTTGATCGAGATGGCGTGGGTCTGGCTGGAAATCTGGCTCATGGCTGTGTCCTGCATGTTCGTCGGATGAGCCTAGAGTAGGGTGGTGTTTGTTTTCTGGAAACTGAATAATAAAGACCGTTTCTTTCACGATTGGAGAATGACTGTGGATCTGGTGCAGCTGGAAATCTTCAAAGCCGTTGCCGAGCACGGCAGCATCAGCGCCGCCGCCACGCAGATCCATCGCGTGCCGTCGAACCTGACCACGCGCATCAAGCAGCTTGAGCAGGATTTGGGTGTCGATCTGTTTATTCGCGAGAAAAGCCGTTTGCGCCTGTCGCCGGCCGGATGGAGTTTTCTCGAATACGCGCGACGGATTCTCGATCTGGTGCAAGAGGCGCGCGCGACCGTGGCGGGCGAGGAGCCGCAAGGCGCATTTCCACTGGGATCGCTGGAAAGCACCGCGGCAGTGCGCATTCCCGAGCTGCTCGCGGCGTATAACCAATTACACCCGAAAGTCGATCTCGACCTGTCCACCGGGCCCTCGGGAACAATGATCGACGGCGTGCTTTCCGGGCGCCTCGCCGCGGCGTTTGTCGACGGCCCGGTGCTGCACCCGACGCTGGAAGGCGTGCCGGCCTTCGAGGAAGAAATGGTCATCATCGCGCCGCTCAATCACGCGCCCGTCCAGCGTGCGGCGGATGTAAATGGCGAGAATATTTACGCCTTCCGCTCCAACTGCTCTTATCGTCATCACTTTGAAAAGTGGTTCAGCACCGACGCCGCCGTGCCGGGCAAGATTTTCGAAATGGAGTCCTACCACGGCATGCTAGCTTGCGTCAGTGCGGGCGCCGGTCTGGCCCTGATGCCGCGCAAAATGCTGCAAAGCATGCCCGGCAGCGCGACGGTCAGCGTCTGGCCGCTGACGAAGGATTTCCGCTATCTGACGACTTGGCTGGTGTGGCGGCGGGGCACGGTGTCGCGCAGTTTGAGCATGTTTGTGCGGCTGCTTGAAGAACGCGGGGTGGTGCGTGCGGAGATTACAACTGACTGACGGCGGGAAATGCTTGCAGTCTGTAGCAGCGATAGTGAGCACTGGTAAAAGGTAGGGCGAAACGCCATCATCTGGCTCTCGTCAGGAATAGCGAAGCCAACGGAATGCTACATGCCTTCAATCATGGAAAAAGCCATCTATATAAACGGTACCTCGGACACCGCGAACACGGCGAAAAACGTGTGTGCGAAGAGGATGAAATCACCGCTTTAATCATGGGGCCGCTGGATTATGTGCCGGCTCCAGCAGCAGGCCTTTTTTGGCAAGGCCTACTGAAATGCGAGGGACGCGCTATCCAGCCGGCATTCCCGGAAGCGCCCGTCAGCCATGCCCGCATGCGTTTTTGGCCGCGTCGTGGCATTGAACCAGACTTGGTCGTTGAGTTGGGTTGGCCATCCGGCGAGCGGCGTATTTTGCTGGTCGAGTTCAAGTGGAACGCGCCATTAAGCGGTAAGGATCAGTTGCACCGTCAGTGGCTTGAATTTCTGACTGACGCTGAACGTGCAGATGCGTATCACCTTTTCATCGCGCCCGAAATTAGCGCGGGCCTCAATGCACTCAGCAGTGAAGACATTTGGAAGGGGCAATTGATCCTTCATTCCTGGATCAGTGTTCTGAATGTCGTGCGCGATCTGCGTGTGTCTGAGTTCACCGGGCTTGAACGGTGGAAGGCGCAGATGTCCCGTTTTCTCGCCAAGTTAGGCATTTTGCGCTTTCAGGGTTTTCTTTCGCTTTCCTCTCCGACCACGATCAGCAGCGCATCGATTTTCTGGAGACCGTTGAACGGCTTCGGCGAAATCGTCACACCTGCCATTTCTTCGTTTGATCAATCGCCAGCCTTTTTTCAGAGTACCGCGCCATGACCACGACTTCGTCCATCGGTAAGGCAATTACCGAGAACATCCAATTCATCTCCAAGGTTGGCGCAGAGTGCGATCAACTGGCCAAGTTGATCAGAGAAGAAGTCAGCCGCTTGTTGTTGGTGCCTGAAGTGGCTCGTCGTTATCGTGCAGGAGGCGACTGGATCGAAAATTTCAACAATGATGAACACGGCTGGGTCAACACCGAGTTAGGTTTTTCGCTGCCTGTGGTCGTCAAGCCGAAGCGCTCCATCTGCGGTTATGTCGTCGTGCAAATCAGTCTGACGGGTGAAGGAATCGGCGCAGCTGATAATCGTGAGCCTTTGGTACATATAGGTTGGTGGGGTGCGCCGATTGATTTCGAAGAGTTCTTGATGAGCTTTCCGCTTGAGCTGGACAGCGAGTTCGATCTAACGCTTGAGGCTGATCGCTTGTTCAAGTGGTCGCATTCGCAGTTCGATGATGAGTGGTGCTACAGCCTCAATCTGATCGATATCAACAGTCCTGCGGATGTCCAATCACTGATCGTTAATCCATTGCGAGCCTTGCTGTTGGGCAGCGATGCCAACCAGGCGCTTTCGTGTACACGGGCAGTGCGCTACGAAAAAGTGAGCGAAGAACCGGGGCAATTTCGGGTGCTGCCTCGCTGAGTTCGCAGCGATCCGAACCGGTTACTACCCCTTGAAAATCAGCGTCAGGAAACAGCACATGCTTCGCGATCAGTATTTAGCACTTCCTCGGGTCTCCGATTTTATCGATTGGCTCGCCAGCAATCTCGACCACGTTTCGCTGTTTGCGCACTCTTACTACGAGCGTCGTCAGAAGGTGACAAAAACGTTTTTGAACCTGACTGACGCCAATGCCCAGTACTTTTGGAAGCACAAAGGTGCTCTCGGTACTCCGTCTGGTGCATGCTTGACCTCTAGTCATGCGGCGTTGGAAACCCTTTGTGATGCCTTGCAAACAGGGATCAACACTGCAAACGACACGAGCACGCTTGATGCAAGCATGCGAGTGATGGAGTGGGGCGGGGTCAGCGCGGGCAATGTTCGCTGGCTGACCGTTAACGCCAAGAGACTTGTCCGTACGCTCGCATCGACGACGGCTGCATTGACCAGCGGCGACCTTGCTAACCCGGTCCTGACCAGGGAGTTGCGCTTCAACGCGGGCATGACCAAAATTTACTCACTGTTAGTCAATGACTTCATCATTTACGACAGCCGAGTCGCCGCTGCATTGGGCTGGATCGTGGTGAAGTATTGTCAGGCTCGAAGCCTGCCCGTGTTACCTGCCGAATTGGCTTTCCCTTGGGCGCCAGCCAAAGAAGCGCCCAACGCTGCAAGGCCGAAAAATCGCGATCCGAGCCAAAGCCCCTATCACTTCCCACGCTTGGTTGCCGGCGAACTCCACGCCGTCTGGAACCTGAAAGCCAGTTGGATTCTGGCTGAGGTATTAGCCCGGGCGCCTGCCAGCTATTTCAATGGCACTTCGCCGATCCCGGCGTTGCGCCGTCTGGAAGCGGCTTTATTCATGATTGGCTACGATTTGCCAGTGGAACACTCTGCAGGCGGTGCCGCCGTTCATACCTACGATGCTGTCGGGGATGACTGGACAGAGTGCTACACGGCGGCAAAAGGTAAGCGCTTCCATTATCGGATTGAAGCGGGCGGTATCCGTCTGCATGACCGTCGCTTCTTTCCGACTACGATCATCAACAAGACGTTGAACATCCTTCGCGAACAATTTGGCAATCGATCATTTCCATTGGCGAACAGTGCAACAGCCGTTCGCTCAGGAAAAGCCAGACCGGGGATAGGCCGAGCTTACTTTGATGCCACTGCCAAGACGGGCAACCCTCCTGCAACCAGTGCACTGGCGGCAGTTCTCCATGAGCTGGGCGTGCTGAATCACCAATCGGGTAGCCGCGAACCTTGGTCGATCAACGCAAGCGAGTTTGCAGACCAGGCAGAGATTGATGTGAGCCCGCTCTTTGCCCGTGTCTTTGAGTTGAACGACAGCCTTTAGCGGAGGACGGCATTAGGCTTCATCGTGGGGCGCTTGATATTTGCAGGCGATAAACACTTTTTCTTTCAGATATCGCAATATATAAAAATATATAGCGATACAGATGAGATGAGTAATGACCACAGCATTAAGCGGTAAAGAAGCGGTCGGCGAACGTTTTGTGCTGGAAACGATGCGCCACGCCCAACAACTCACCTGGAAAGCCGTCGATGCAATTGCCGAGGTGATCAAGCCGGGCATGCTTGAATCCGAAGCGCAGGCGCTGGGCAAGCAGATTCTGGTTGAGCTGGACATGGATCGGATCTGGCATCCGCTGCTGATTCGCTTCGGTGCCAATACACTCAAGACCTTCAAACAACGCTCCGACGGCGATCCGGTGTTGGGTAAAAACGACATTTTCTTCATCGATATGGGCGTGGTCTGGCGAGGTCACGAAGGCGATGCGGGCGCGACTTACACCACCGGCTCCGACCCGGAAATGATCGCCTGTGCGGCGGCGGCCAAAGAATTGTTCGATCGAGTCGAGGCCTTCTGGCGTCAGGGCGTTTCCGGCGTTGCGCTGTACCGCTTTGCCAGCGATCAGGCCGAAGCGATGGGCTGGGTTCTGAACCTCAATATCAAAGGCCATCGGGTCAGCGATTTCCCTCATGCGATTCACCGTGGCGGCGACCTTGGCGACTTCGATCAAACGCCGAATGCCGGCGTGTGGATTCTGGAAATCCAGATCGCTCATTCGACACGGCCGTTCGGCGCGTTTTATGAAGATCTGCTGATCTGATCCGTGCCTGTTTCTCAGGGCGTGCTTGTATGTAGGGGGGCGTGACAACAGAGCGCAGCGCTGTAGTTGTTTTTATATAGCGTCAGCTTCGATGATGCACGCCGTTTCCTAACTCCAAAGTCAAAAAACAGGACGTCCATCATGAAAGTCAGTGCACGCAACGTATTCAAAGGCAAAGTCAGCAATGTTCAGGCCGGCGCCGTCAACGCCGAAGTGGTGCTGACCCTCGCCGGTGGTGAACAACTGGTGGCCGTCGTGACCATGGAAAGCATCAAGAACCTCGGCATTGCTGTCGGCAAAGAAGCCGTTGCGCTGATCAAGGCACCCTGGGTGATGCTGATGACCGAATCCAGCGACATTCGTCTGTCGGCGCGCAATTGCCTGGAAGGTAAAGTGCTGAGCGTGACGGACGGTGCGGTCAACGCTGAAGTGGTGATCGAGTTGGCTGGCGGTTCGAAGGTCTACTCGATCGTAACCCGTGATGCCGTTGCCGAACTGGGTCTGGCCAAAGGCGTCAGCGCGACGGCGGTGATCAAGGCTTCGCACATCATTCTGGGTGTTCCGGCCTGATAGTTTCTTAGGCAAATAAAAAACCGCTGATTCCGGGATCAGCGGTTTTTTGCTTTATGGTGTGCCGTTTCGACCGTACAGGCGATAGCCTTCGCGTTGGTTAAGGCGATCGTAGTAGGCGCTGACAGCGGAGAAGTGCGGGTGCTTGAGCGGCGTTTCGAACCAGCGGTTAACCGAGAGTCCGATCGGGATGTCCGCCAGTGAAAACTCGTTGCCGCTGACGTAAGCGCCGGTCAATTCCAGCTGTCGATCCAGAATCTCCATGTTCTTCGACCAATCCCGGCAACCCGCTGCCAGCGCCGCGTCGTCTTGATAATCAGGCGACTTGCGCACCAGCGACATCAGCGGATACGACCACGAGCGATTCAGCTCCGAAGCCTGCCAGTCAATCCACTGATCGACCCGCGCCCGGGCCATCGGCTCAGTCGGATACAGCTGCGCGCCACCATAGCGCGAGGCCAGATAACGAATGATCGTATTCGATTCCCACAACGTGAAATCGCCGTCCTGAATTACCGGCACCATGGCGCACGGATTCAGCGCGAGAAACGCCGGCGTATTCGTCGGCTGAAACCCCGAGCCCCAGTCTTCACGCTCGAACGGGATGTGCAATTCAGCACACGTCCACAGCACTTTGCGCACGTTGATCGATGAGGTCTTACCGAGTATTCGCAGCATGTCATTACTCTGAAAGGGTGGGTGGTTGTTCGAGTGCGCTGGCGAGAAAGTCAGCGAACGCACGCGCCGCCAGACGTGTCGCGCGCCCCATGGGAAAGTAGGCGTGAACCGGCAGGTCGGCCATTTTCCACGCCGGCAGAACCTGCACCAGCGTGCCGTCCTGCAACTCCTGCGCGCAAGCCCATGACGTGGTCGAAGTGACGCCCAGTCCGCCAACGGCCGCCGCCAATGCCCCGGCAGTATCGTTGACCGAAATCTGTGCGGTCAGACTGACGGATGTGCTCTCGCCATCACGTTCGAATTGCCACGATGACGCATGTGCTGCCGCTGGCCCACCGATGATCCGATGTCGCTCAAGATCCTCAGGCCGCGCCGGCGTGCCGTGCTGCGCGAGATAAGCGGCAGACGCCACGACGATCCGCTGCATGCTGCCAATCAGCTTCGCGGTGCCGGCCAGATCCGGCAACTTGCCGACGCGAATACCGACATCGACCGCTTCCTTGACCATGTCTTGCCATTGATCTTCGAGCATCAGTTCGAGGTGCAGTTGCGGGTGACGTTCGGTGAAGGCCGACAAGCGCGGAATGACCACGCGAATGGCCATCGTCGAGGGCATGCCGATGCGCAGCAATCCGCGCAATTCACCGGTTTCGCGCACGCTGTTTTCGGCGTCGTCGACAGCCGCGAGGATCGGTTCCATCCGCGCCAGAAACTCCAGGCCCGCCTCGGTCGGCACTACCGCGCGGGTGGTGCGCGACAACAGCCGGGCGCCGAGGCTGGCTTCCAGCTCGGCGATCATTCGCGACACTTGGGATTGCGTCAGGCCCGCTTCGCGCGCGGCGGCGGAGAAACTGCCCAGACGTGCGACGCGAGTGTAGAGCCGCAGGCTGTGAAGGTCTTTGAGTGGCATGCCGGTTCCCGTGCGCGCGGAGGATTAATGCTGGATCGAGATAAATCTTAGCCCAATTCACGGGCTACCGAGCATGAGTCGAAGCGTTGATATTGGCCACATCGGAAACGCGGCACGGCCGCCAACTCCGCAACTTGCCCTTATCGACTTTCGAGGAACCCATCATGCAAATCGCCCATTCCATTGCCCTGGTTACCGGTGCCAACCGCGGCATCGGTCGCACATTTGCTGAAGAACTGCTCAAGCGTGGCGCGGCCAAGGTCTACGTTGCTGTCCGCGACACCGCTTCGCTGGCCGACCTGCTCAAAAGTGGCGATCGCCGACTGGTGCCACTGCCACTGGACGTGACGGATCCCGATCAAGTGGCTGCCGCTGCCAGCGTCGCCGCCGATGTCACGTTGCTGATCAACAACGCCGGGTATGCCGCGTTCGACGGCGCCATCAGCGCGCCGGACATGCAGGACGCCCGCCTGGAAATGGAAGTGAATTACTTCGGCCCATTGGCCCTGACCCGGGCGTTTGCACCGGTGCTGGCGGCCTCGGGTGGCGCGGTGTTGAACATGTTGTCGATGCTCTCGCTGGTCAGCCTGCCGATGGCAGCAACGTACTCCGCGTCGAAAGCCGCCGGCCTGTCGTTGACCCGCAGTTTGCGTGCAGAACTTGGTGGGCAGGGCACTCAAGTGGTCGGCGTGCTGGCGGTACAAACCGAAACGGCGATGGGCGCGAAGCTCCCGGAACCGCGCCTAAGCCCGCTCGAAGTGGTGACAGATGCGCTGAATGCAATTGAAGCCGGTATCAACGATGAAGTCATCGCCGGCGCCCAGTCGCGCAACATCCATCAAGCCTTTACCGCTGACCCACAAAAGCTTCAGGCGCTGATGTCGACGCGTCTGCCACAGCGCGGCTGATTGCCCATTCTTGATCGAGGTGTGCCATGGACTTTCTGCAAACCCTGCTCGGACGCAATGCCGCGTTTGCCGCCAACGGCTTCTCGGCTGAGCTGAAGATCATTCCTTTCCAGCGAGCGCTGATCGTCGGTTGTGTCGATCCACGTGTTGACCCGGTGGATGTGCTCGGCCTGCAACCCGGCGAGGCTGCAGTTATCCGCAACGTCGGTGGTCGGGTCACCCCGGCACTGTTCGAAACGCTGGCGATTCTGGGCCGGGTTTCTCAGGCCGGCGGTGCGGCCATCGGTGAGGGCTGGCACTTGATCATCCTGCAGCACACCGATTGCGGCATTCGCGGTTGCTTGCACCACGCACCTTCATTGCTTGCGCAGTACATGGGCGTGGCCCCGGAACAACTGCCGGCACTGGCGATAGCCGACCCGCGTCAGGCCGTGGCCATTGATGTCGCAGCGCTGAAAGCTAACCCACAGCTGCCTGCTGGTTTCAGTGTCAGCGGCATGGTCTACGACGTCGCCACTGGGCTCGTCGAGACCGTGGTGCCGGCCAGCCGCTTGCGTCCTTGACAACCCCCTATTTTCATAATGTGAACTGGAGAAATACGATGAGTACGTTTTTGGTAACAGGTTCTACCGGCGACACTGGCGCGCCAACCGTCAAAGCCCTGCTCGAGCGCGGTCACCGCGTCAAAGCGCTGGTGCGACGTGAAGATGACCGCTCGCAAAAGCTCAAGGACATGGGCGCCGAGATTCACCTCGGTAACCTGCGCGACCTCAAGTCATTGCGCCCGGCGATGGAAGGCGTGGACGGTGCCTACTTTTGCTACCCGTTGAGCGATGGCCTGGTCGAAGCAGCGGCGCTGTTTGCCCAAGCGGCGAAAGAGCAGGGGGTCAAGCACATCGTCAACATGTCGCACAAACAATCGCGACCGGATGCACGCAGTCAGGCGACGTTGAACCATTGGATGTCGGAACAGATTTTCACTTGGTCGGGCATTCCATCCACCCACCTGCGCGTGACGTTTTTCGCCCAATGGATGCTCTACATCGCCGACTTTATTCGCGAGGGGCGCTACCTGACACCGTTCGACGCCGACAGCCGTTTTGCGCCCATGGCGGCCAGTGATATCGCGTTGGTGGTGGCCAATGTTCTGCTCAAACCCGAAGGCCACGGCGGTCAGGCGTATGCGCTGCACGGCCCGATCGAATACAGCCACCGTGAACTCGCCGCTCTGTTGGGCAGCACGCTGGGCAAGGAGGTGCGTTTCGAGCAGGTGGAAGTCGAAGACTTTGTGCGGATGCTCGGCGTTGATGCCGATCCAGCGTTTGCCGTGCACTTCAACGCAGTGAAAATCGACCAGCGTGAGAAACGCCTGGAAGGGCTCGATGACACGGGCGCCGCGATCATCGGTCAGCCATTGCAGACACCGGCGCAATTCATCGAGGAGCATCGCCAGCGCTTTATCTGAAGGTAACGAAAAAGGGCCGGATCGCTGCACAGCGTTCCGGCCCTTTGTGCGTTCAGCAGATGATGATTACAAGCTGCTCGCCAACTTCCCGCCCATCATCCGTCGACGATAGGACGTATCCCGATTCGCCAGCCAGAAGTACAGCGGCGACGTCACCAGCAAGCCCACCAGCCACGACAGATCCGCGCCGTTGATGTGTGCCGACACCGGGCCGACGTACAGTGGCGTGTTCATGAACGGGATCTGCACGGCGATGCCGATCGCGTAAGCCAGCAAGGCCTGCGGGTTGTAGCGACCGTAGATGCCGCCATCAACCTGGAAGATCGACTGGATGTCGTATTTGCCTTTGTGGATCGCATAGAAGTCGATCAGGTTGATCGCCGTCCACGGCACCAGAACCACCAAAAGCACCAGCACCATATCGACGAAGTGGCCGATGAAGTCCTTGGAGGCGCCGACGGCGGCGAAGCAGCACGCCAGCAACACGATGATCGAGATCACTGCGCGGCTCTTGGCGGTCGGGATCCAGCGGTAGGCGAAGGTCTGCACCAGAGTGATCAGCGACAGCACGGCGCCGTAGAGGTTGAGGGCGTTGTGGCTGATCACGCTGAGCAGGAACAGCACCAACATCAGCGGGCCGATGGAACCGGTGGCCATTTTCACGGCGTCCATGGTGTCCATGCCAACCGGTGTGGCAAGCACGGCAACGGCGCCGAAAATGAACGCCAGGCTCGAACCGAGCGCCGAACCCAGATAGGTCGTCCAGAAGGTCGACGAGACTTTGACGTCGGCCGGCAAGTAACGCGAATAATCGGACACGTATGGCGCAAACGCGATCTGCCACAACGCCGCCAACGACACGGTGGCCAGCCAGCCGGACAGGTTGAAGCTGCCACGGGTGAGGAAGTCATCGGTCTGAGTATGGGTAAAGATGTAGCCGAATCCGACGACGATGCCGATCCCCAGTACCCAGGTGCCGATGCGGTTGAGCACGTGGATAAAGCGGTAGCCGATGATGCCGATGATCCCCGAACCCACGGCGCCGATGACAATGCCGACCGGCACCGGAACGCTATCAACCACGCCGTGCAACGACTTGCCGGCCAGGACGATGTTAGAGGCGAAGAAACCGATGTACATGACGCCGGCAATCAACACCACCAGCAGCGCACCGAGGGAGCCGAACTGCGCGCGGCTCTGGATCATCTGCGGAATGCCCATTTGCGGGCCTTGCGCCGAGTGCAACGCCATCAGCACGCCGCCGACCAGATGGCCGACGAGGATCGCGACGATGCCCCAGACCAGATTCAAGTGAAACAACTGCACGCCCAGCGCACCGGTGACGATGGGCAACGGCGCGATGTTGCCGCCGAACCAGAGCGTGAACAGATCCCTGACCTTTCCGTGGCGATCTTCGGGGGGCACGTATCCTATCGTGTGTTTTTCAATCAGCGGAGCGGAGGATGCTGCGGGGGTAGCCATGACGAACTCCAAGGCAAGGATGAGTACGTGGACGTACTTCGGCAAGCGCCGGCACGGGCGGCGCAATTCTTGTTGAAGCGATCATGGGTAAAGCGTCGGGATAGATAAATTAGTAAGTTTGTTGCTACAGACGTTAAAAAAAATATGCTCTGGGGGAGGCGGTGCTCCGGTATGTTCACCTCCAGTAGTCAGTGACCCTTTGTGATGATGGGATTTACCTGCAAGCAGAGATTTATCTGCAATGAGGGTCCTGTGGTGAGGGGATTTATCCCCGATGGGCTGCGCAGCGGCCCCTCTTTTGACTTTAAAAACAGGGGCCGCTTCGCGCCCCATCGGGGATAAATCCCCTCGCCACAGCGATCCTTTGATTTTCTGGAGATTCCCATGGCCGCCTACAACCTGCGCCAGCTCAAATACTTCGTCACCACCGCCGATTGCGGCAGCGTCGCCGAAGCCTCGCGCAAGCTCTACATCGCGCAGCCATCGGTCTCCACCGCGATCAAGCATCTGGAAGAAAGCTTCGGCGTGCAGTTGTTCATCCGCCATCACGCCCAGGGCGTTTCGCTGACACCGAGCGGTTCGCGCTTCTATCGCAAGGCGCTGGAACTGTTGCGCGTTGCTCACGAGTTCGAACAAAACGCCCTGGCCGACAACGACGTGGTCTCCGGACAGATCGATATCGGCTGTTTCGAAACCGTCGCGCCGCTGTACCTGCCGCGCCTGATCGCCGGTTTCAAGGCGCGCTGGCCCGGCGTGGAAATCCGCATTCGCGACGGCGAACAACAGGAGCTGGTGCAAGCCCTCACCGCTGGCAGCATCGACGTGGCGATGATGTTCGAGCACGACCTCGACAGCACCATCGAAACCACGCCGTTGATGCCGCCGCAGCAGCCTTATGCGCTACTCCCGGCCAACCATCGCTTCGCGCAACAGGCCAAGGTTTCGCTGCATGATCTGGTGCTGGAACCGATGATCCTGCTCGACGTAGTGCCGAGCCGCACCTACTTCGTGAGCATTTTCGAAGAGCGCGGCCTGACGCCGAACATCGTCTTCAGCTCACCGTCGATCGAGATGGTGCGCGGCATGGTCGGCAATGGTTTCGGCTTTTCGATTCTGGTGACGAAACCGTTCAGCGACTACACCTACGACGGTCAGCAAGTCGTGTGTGTGCCATTGGCGGAAACGGTGACCGGTTCGGGATTGTCGGCGGCGTGGTTACGTCGCGTGCAACTGACCAAACCGGTGCAGTTGTTCGTCGACCATTGCCGTGAGGAATTGGCCCGACTGTACGCTTGAGCGCCGTCGAGCCGGGTTTCAATCGCGGATAAACGCCAGCACGCGTCGGAGCATTTCATCGCAAGCCTGCAACTGATCGAGGCTGACAAACTCATCGGGTTTGTGGCCCTGATCCATGCTGCCGGGGCCGCAGACCACGGTCGGAATGCCCACTGCATCAAACAAACCACCTTCAGTGCCGAATGCCACCGTGCCAAATTCCGTTGAGCCGCAGAACGCCGCAATCAATTCGGCAGCCTGGCTCTGCGCATCGGTGACCAGCCCCGGATAGGCCGACAACTCGCTGAAACGAATTTCACTTTGCGCACTGACCGCACGCATACGCGGCAGCACTTCACGCTCGGCATAGCTTTTCAGCGCCTCGGCAACCAAGGCCGGATCCTGCGAGGGCAGGGCACGGATCTCGAAATCGAAACGGCAATCGGCGGGCACGATGTTCAGCGCTTTACCACCGCTGATGACGCCGGTTTGCACGGTGCTGTAGGGCGGATCAAAACGCTTGTCGTGATGCTCCGGTGCTTTCAGTTGCTGACCGAGGCGCCCCAGTTCGCCGATCAGTTCGGCGGCGTACTCGATGGCGTTAACCCCGAGTGGCGCGTAGGCCGAATGGCACGGATGGCCGTGCACATCGCAGCGCATTGCCAGTTTGCCTTTGTGGCCGAGCACCGGTTTCAGTTCAGTCGGTTCGCCGATGATGCACAGCAGTGGTTTGACTGGGCGCTGCTGCAGAACCTTGAGCAAAGAACGCACGCCGAGGCAGCCGACTTCTTCGTCATACGACAACGCGATGTGCACCGGGATGCGCAACGAAGCCTGCACCAGCGCCGGCACCAAGGCGAGCACGCAGGCGATGTAGCCCTTCATGTCCGCCGTGCCTCGGCCGAACACTTTGCCGTCGCGCTCCGTCAGTTCGAATGGAGGAAGCGTCCACGGCTGGCCGTCGACCGGCACCACATCGGTGTGCCCGGACAGCACGATGCCCGGTTGATCCACCGGGCCGATCGTGGCGAACAGGTTGGCTTTGCTGCGCTCGTCGTTGTAGATCAGCGCGCAGGGCACGTCGAAGCCTTCGAGGTAATCACGAACGAATTCGATCAGTTGCAAGTTGGATTCACGGCTGGTGGTGTCGAAACCCACCAGCGCTCTGAGCAACTCGACGCTGTTCATCGATCATCACCGGCGACGCCGTAACCCGGGGCCTTAGCCGGGTCGAGGGCACGGTCGATGTAGTCCTGCAACTGTGGTTGGTAGGCATCCCAAAGTTTTTGCAACTGACCGATCGGGTTTTCATCGGCCCAGTCGACGCGCAGATTGACGATCGGCCAGGTCTGTTCACCGACCACTACAACCGCAGCCGAATGCACCGGGCCGGCTTCGCCACCGAGGGCTTGCGCGGCGTGCAGGGCTTTGAGCAGGCGGTCGGCGAGTTGGCCTTCGCCGTCTTCGAAAGCGCTGACCATCGCTTCGATGACTGAGCGCCCGGCGAGCATGTTGCCGGCAGCGACGCACTGTTCGCCGGAGACCGCATTGTGCACGCCGAGGGTCTGTGAACCGCTGAAGTGTGCGGTCTGGCCGAGGTGGTTGATCGCGGTGATCTGGCGGTACTGGCTGTAGCCGTTGCGTGTGAGGACTTTGTCTAGCGCATCGTCCGGCGCCAGGCCTTGCTCTATCAGCGCGAGCACTTCCGGGCCGAGCGAGGGCAGGGTGATGTTCTGGCTCGACACCGCGCCAACGCCTGGCAGCAACCATGGGCAGCGCGCGCCGACGGCGATGCTGGAGGAACTGATGGCGACACCGAACTGGCCGGTTTCGGCGCAGCGGGCTGCGATTGAAAAGGTCATGGTTTTAATCCTTTTGAGGAAATGGTTGTCCTTTAGGGCCTCTTCGCGAGCAAGCTCTGCTCCTACAAAGATCTGCTTCTGTAGGAGCAAGGCTTGCCCGCGAAGGCCATAACTCGGTGTTATGCCTTACTCAGGAATCACCGCAATCACATCAATCTCCATCAACCACTGCGGCTGCCCCAGTGCCGACACCACCAACCCGGTCGAGATCGGGAACACGCCTTTGAGCCACTTGCCCACTTCGCCATACACCGCTTCGCGATAACGCGGGTCGATCAGGTAGGTGGTGGTTTTCACAATGTGGCTCATGTCGCTGCCGGCTTCTTCCAGCAACTGCTTGACGTTGCGCATCGCTTGTTCAGCCTGCGCACGCGGGTCGCCGAGACCAACCAGATTGCCGTCGAAATCAGTGCCGACCTGACCACGGACATACACGGTGTTGCCGGCACGCACGGCCTGGCACAGGTCGTTGTCCAGCGATTGGTTCGGGTAAGTGTCTTTAGTGTTGAACATACGGATGCGAGTGTGGGTTGGCGTGCTCATTTACAGCTCCAGAATCAGGGTTGCCCGGCGCAATCGGCGCCGGATCGAAAGAGAAAAATCAGGCGTCGACGGTGTCGGCGATTTTGCTGTATGTCGGCGAGTGCAGTTCGGCTTCACGCTGCTCGGCGTCGCGATAGTCCAGATATTTGCGCTGGGTCGCGATGTGATCGGCGACGTGTTTGGCGTCGTGCCAAACACCCCAGATGAACGACGAACCGCGACGCGACTGCCACGGCAAACCGAGGAAATAAACCCCCGGTTCGCTCGACACACCGCGCTGATGCACAGGCTTGCCTTTGTCATCGAACGCCGCGACTTGCAGCCAGGAATAATCCACGGCAAAACCTGTCGCCCAGATGATCGAGGTGATGCCAGCCTTGGCCAGATCCAGATCGGCCAGCGGGTTTTTCACGCACTCAGGCTCTGGAAACGTTTCGCGAGCCTCCGGTTCTTCCGGCAGATCGAGGCCGTTACGCTCGATGTAGGCGTCGGCGGCATCCAGCAGCGCCAGGTAGTTTTCGTCACCGCGATTGAGGTTGCCGACCAGATCCTGTTTGAAGGTCACCACACCGTTGTTGAACGACTCGGTCACCCCGACCAGGGTCATGCCGCGATGGGCCAGACCACGGAAATCGATGGTGCGCCCGCCGTGCGCGCCGCTTACCGCGATGGTCACGTGCTCGCGGCCAGGTTTCATCGCCGCTTGATCCCACTCGCCGAGCACGCCCAGCCACCAGCAGAAATCACGGTTGCGGTAAGCGCGAGGCGGGCGGTCGTGGGCGCCGACGGACAGGAACACCTGCTTGCCGGAACGCTGCAACTCATCAGCAATCTGTACGCCGGAAGAACCGGCACCGACCACCAGCACTGCGCCTTCCGGCAGTTGCTGCGGGTTGCGATAGTCAGCGGAGTGGATCTGCAGCAGACGTTCGTCTCGCGGGGCAATCGCCGGGATTACCGGTTTCTGAAACGGGCCGGTAGCCGCGACCACACGGCTGGCTTCGATCACGCCTTCGGAGGTTTCGACGGTGAAACCCTGACGACCGACATTGCGCACCACGCTTTTGACTTCAACGCCGGTGCGGATCGGCGCATTGAATTTCTTCGCATAGGCTTCGAAGTAATCGGCCACGCGTTCTTTCGGGGCGAAACCGTCGGGATCGACATCATCAAATTCCAGACCCGGAAAGCGGTCGTGCCACGCCGGGCCATTGGCGACCAGCGAATCCCAACGCCCGGTGCGCCAGCGCTCGGCAATGCGGTTGCGCTCCAGCACCAGGTGCGGCACACCGAGTTTGCTCAGGTGCTCACTCATGGCGACGCCTGCCTGGCCGGCACCCACGATCAGCGTGTCTGTTTTTATTATTTCAGTGGTCATCTCTACATCCTTCCTAGCAAGGCAGTTGGATTCGGGCGCTGTTGGCTTGTCCGTTTGGCTTGAGGTCAGACTAGGGAGAGGGGGGATATCGGTAAAATATTATTAAGCTGGGATGTGAAGATAAAATTCTGATGCAGGGGGGTGAAGGCCTTTGAATACGGGGTTCTAGCAGTGGACGAACCTGCAACTACACACAAAAATCTTCCACCAGAGTGCAATCCTTGTGGTGAGGGGATTTATCCCCGATGGACTGCGCAGCAGGCCCCTTTTTTAAATCAAAAGAGGGGCCGCTTCGCAACCCGTCGGGGCGGTGCGACGTTTCGCTGAATCCCCTCACCACAGTGGTAGTGGGAATCTTAGAGGGGTTATCGGTTGAGGAACGCCAGCAGGTCTTCATTCAATGCTTGCGCATGCGTCACCGCAAATCCATGGGGCGCACCAGCATACACCTTCAACTCAGCACCCTTGATCTGCGCAGCAGCCTGCTTACCCGTGGTTTCAAACGGCACAATCTGATCGCCGTCGCCATGAATCACCAGCGTCGGCACATCGATCTTCGCCATGTCCGGACGGAAGTCGGTTTCCGAGAACGCAGTGACGCAATCCACCGTGCCCTTGAGCGACGCCAGCAGAGCCACATTCAGGGTCTGCGTGAGTACGCCGTCAGAGACTTTCTGGCCCTGATTGGTGCCATAGAACGGCGCGGCAAAATCGGCGATGAACTGCGCACGATCCTTCAACAGGCCAGCCTTGATGCCGTCGAATACCGACGTGTCAACGCCTTGCGGGAAGTCAGCTTTCTTGCCGAACAACGGCGTCACTGCGCCCAACAACACCAGCCCGGCAACGCGCTCGCTGCCATGACGGGCGATATAGCGGCTGACGTCGCCACCGCCCATGGAAAAACCCACCAGCGTGACGTCACGCAGATCCAGATGGTTGATCAATTGCGCGATGTCGTCGGCGAAAGTGTCGTAGTCGTAACCTGTCCATGGCTGATCGGAGCGGCCGAAACCCCGGCGATCGAACGCGATGGTGCGATAGCCACGGCTGCTCAGGTATTCCATCTGGTACTCCCACATGTCGGCATCCAGCGGCCAGCCGTGGCTGAACAGCACGGGTTTGCCGCTGCCCCAGTCCTTGAAATAGATCTCGGTGCCGTCTTGCGTGGTGAATGTGCTCATGCAAACTCCTTGCGTCAGCGATGGTTTGGAAAGCCGAAATGGCAGCCTTCACTATCGGCGCAAAGCGTTGCAGCTACTTGTATGCAGGTGCTGGGTTATATCGGTTCTAATCCATAGCAGAGTTGGTTGATGCAACCTTTGATCCGTCAGTGGAGTACCTTTTGTGATGCGCTGGACGGGATGCGGCGATTCAGTGATTTTCAGAAGAACCTGGACACCGCCAAGAACCTGCTCAGCGCCCGGCTCAAGGGCCTGGTCGAGCAGGGCATCCTGCAAACAGTGCCCGCAGCGGATGGCGGTGCGCAAAGGAATACGTGCTGACTGAACGTGGCAAAGCGTTGTAGACGGTGATCGTTGCGTTGTCGCAATGAGGCGGGGAATGCATGTATGCGCCGGGCTCGGTGATGGTTGATGTAAAAAATCGTCAGCCGATTCGCAAGCTGGAGCTGATGGCAACCGATGGTCGCGTGTTCGCACCGGAGGCTGTAGCGACCCGCTTGGCGGTCGAGCACTAGCTCGGGGGGCTACAATGGCGCCGTGATTGTTTCACTTGGAACGTCGCTAAAATTGATACTTGTGCTGACAGCATAGTTAGCTGGCCGGAGAGAAAGTGATGTCACTGAATAAAGATTGGCAGCCTGGTTTCGGAGAAATAATCACTTGGTTCGCCATGGATAAAAATGGACTTATAGCAGTGATGGTAAACAACTGTTTTGGTCGCCTCCCTCCTGTGTTGCTGGATGTTCCAGGCTTGGAAGCGAAACTCGATGGTATCAATGAGTTTTTATGGGAGGAGTCGTTAGATTTTACTGATTATCCAGAGAATAAGGCAGGTCGAACTTTGTTAGATGTGTATTCATTTCGCAGATACCGTAATACTCATTCGCGCAAAGATGTGGAGTTGATAGTTTCAGAAAGAGCAGGTTTTGATCAAACACTCTCAGAGTATTCAATTCCGTCAATCAAAGGATTTTACGTTTATCATGCATTGGAAAGCTCTTCTCCTGGCGAAGATTATCCGGTCGGATATGAAGGAAAAGCATCAAATGGGGACTATTTTCGGTTTTTAGTTCCAACTGTACCTGCGGGGATTGAAGACTTTCCCGAGAGTTTAAGGTCGCTGGTTGTAGTCTCGGACACATTGGATTTTACCTTTGGACAGATTGTTGTGAACAATTCCATTGGATTGGTTTTTAACAGACTTTTTTGTTGACCTGTTTGCGGGAATAACCTAGAGGGGTAAGGGTGGGTAGTTTATGCGCGGCTCAATCGACTTCGAGTAAAAAACGCCCCGAATCAATCGGGGCGTTTTCATTGGCCAGGCCTGATCAGCAGATCACTCAGCGAAACGCCGGCACCACGTGCTTGATAAACAGCTCCAGCGATTTCTTTTTCTCGGCATGCGGCAAGCTGTTGTCGCACCAGAAGCTGAACTCATCGACGCCCAGTTCCTGGTAGTACTTGATGCGCGGAATAATCTCCTCCGGCGTGCCGATCATTGCGGTTTTGTGCAGGCTTTCCAGTTCGAACTCAGGACGTCCGGCAAACTTCTCTTCCGGGCTTGGGTCGAGGAAGCCGTTGACCGGGGTTTGCTTGTTGCCGAACCACGCGTCGAAGGTGCGGTAGAAGCGCGAGATCGCTTTGGCGCCGACTTTCCAGCCGTCCGGATCGTCTGCGGTGTGTACGTGGGTATGACGCAGCACCATCAATTGTGGACGCGGCACGTCGGGGTTGTTGTTCAGTGCGGTCTGGAATTTGTTCTTCAGGTCGAGAACTTCTTCGTCGCCTTTCATCAACGGCGTAACCATCACGTTGCAGCCGTTGGCCACGGCGAAGTTGTGCGAATCCGGATCGCGGGCGGCGATCCACATCGGCGGGTTCGGCTGCTGAATCGGCTTCGGCACGCTGGTCGAAGTGGGGAATTTCCAGATGTCGCCGTCATGGGCGTAATCGCCTTTCCACAGGGCGCGCACCACCGGAACCATTTCACGCAAGGCCTGACCGCCGGAAGAGGCAGGCATGCCGCCGGCCATGCGATCGAATTCAACTTGATAAGCGCCACGGGCCAGACCGACTTCCATGCGGCCATTGCTGATCACGTCGAGCAAGGCGCATTCACCGGCCACTCGCAGCGGGTGCCAGAACGGCGCGATGATGGTGCCGGCGCCGAGGTGGATGGTCGTGGTTTTTGCCGCGAGGTAGGCCAGCAGCGGCATCGGGCTTGGCGAGATGGTGTATTCCATCGCGTGGTGTTCGCCGATCCACACGGTGCTGAAACCGCCGGCCTCGGCCATCAGGGTGAGTTCGGTCAGGTCTTCGAACAGTTGGCGGTGGCTGACGCTTTCGTCCCAGCGCTCCATGTGTACGAACAGGGAAAATTTCATCACGCTTCCTCGGATCTTTTGTTGTTGAGGCAAAAACTTGTAGGCCTTCGCCTGCTTACGCTGAACTCTGTAGGAGCTGCCGAAGGCTGCGATCTTTTGATCTGGTCTTTAAAGCAAAATCAAAAGATCGCAGCCTGCGGCAGCTCCTACATTGATCTATTCAGGCCAGGACGGGCAGGGCGCCCATTTTGCCGTGGCAGTACACCAGCGGGCCGCTGTGCTGCTCCGGGACGATCAGGTTCTTCACGGCGCCGACCATGATGGCGTGGTCGCCGCCTTCGTATTCGCGCCACAGTTCACACTCGATGACAGCCGTCGCGTTGGCCAGAATCGGGTTACCCAATTCGCTCAGCGTCCACTCGATGCCGTGCGCCTTGTCCTTGCCTTTGCGGGCGAAAGCGTAGGCCTCGCTTTGCTGGCCGCCGGACAGAACATGAATCGCGAAGCGTTTGTTCTTGATCAGCACAGGGTAGGAGTCGGAGCTGTAGTTGGGGCAGAACAGCACCAGCGCAGGATCCATCGACAGCGAACTGAAGGCGCTGGCGGTCAGGCCGACGATCTGCCCGTCATCATCCAGCGTGGTGATGACAGTGACGCCGGACGGAAACGAGCCCATGACTTGTTTGTAGATGGCTGCATCGATCATTGGACGGTCCTCGGGTGTTGTGACGCGATTTTTATGTATTTGTTGGTCTGATGGTATACCAGTAATTTTACTTTGCAAGGGCTTTTAAGCTGAACCGATTAACGTGGTGCTTTCGTCGGAAACTCAACGTTTATTGGGCTTTCCGTTGGCCTCTGAGCCGCGGTTTCAGGGAGGATGGCGTATCAGTTAGCGCTGTGAACTAAGGATCAGTCTTGTGAAAAGTTTGGAATACCATAATATGGTCTGCATCTGAGGGGCGGCCAGAGAGTCCCCCCGGTTTGGCTTCATACAAAGATAAGAACAGACAAACTCGAGTTCATTCCTATGCCCCAGATGTCCAGGCAAGATCCGTTGATCGAGAATCATACGGTCGACTACGTCCCACTCGCGGAACGCCACGGCAAGGCCCGCGACCTTTTCACCCTTTGGTTCAGCACCAACATTGCGCCACTGCCCATCGTTACCGGCGCCATGGTGGTTCAGGTGTTCCATCTCGATTTGCTCTGGGGCCTGCTGGCTATTGCGCTGGGGCACATGATTGGCGGCGTGGTGATTGCGCTGGCCTCGGCGCAAGGCCCGCGCATGGGCATTCCGCAGATGGTGCAGAGCCGTGGTCAGTTCGGGCGCTATGGCGCGCTGTTGATCGTGTTTTTTGCGGCGATCATCTACATAGGCTTCTTCATTTCCAACATCGTGCTGGCGGGTAAATCCATTGTTGGCCTTGCACCGTCGGTGCCGGCTCCGCTGAGCATTTTGATTGGTGCGCTGGCGGCCACGGCCATTGGCGTGATCGGCTACAACTTCATTCACACGCTGAACCGCATCGGCACCTGGGTGATGGGCAGCGCGTTGCTCGCCGGCTTCATCTATATCTTCGCCCATGACTTGCCGGCGGATTTCCTCACGCGCGGCAGCTTCAACCTGTCCGGGTGGCTGGCGACGGTGTCGTTGGGAATCATCTGGCAGATCAGCTTCTCGCCGTACGTTTCCGACTATTCGCGTTATTTGCCGGCGGATATCGGCATCGCCAAGCCATTTTGGGCGACGTATCTGGGCGCGACGCTGGGCACAATTCTGTCGTTCAGCTTCGGCGCAGTGGCGGTGTTGGCGACTCCGGAAGGCACCGAGGCGATGGCGGCGGTCAAGCAGTCGACGGGCTGGCTGGGGCCGATTTTGATGGTGCTGTTTTTGCTCAATATCATCAGCCATAACGCCCTGAATCTGTATGGCGCGGTGCTGTCGATCATCACCTCGATCCAGACCTTCGCCAGCCAATGGACGCCGAGCATCAAGGTGCGTGTGGTGTTATCGAGTGTCGTGTTGGCGGGTTGCTGCGTGGTGGCGCTGGGGGCTTCGGCGGATTTCATCTCCGAGTTTATCGGGCTGATTCTGGCGCTGTTGCTGGTTCTGGTGCCGTGGGCGTCGATCAACCTGATCGACTTCTACCTGATCAAACGCGGCAGCTACGACATCACCTCGATCTTCCGCGCTGACGGTGGAATTTACGGGCGCTTCAATCTGCACGCGATCGTCGCGTACTTCATCGGCATCATTGTGCAGCTGCCGTTCGCCAATACTTCGCTGTATGTCGGGCCGTACGCCAATCTGGTGGAGGGTGCTGATCTGTCGTGGCTGGTCGGGCTGGTGGTCACTGTGCCGCTGTATTACTGCCTGGCGACACGTGGTCAGGCGCAGCAGAGCCGGGTGGCAAAACTGAGCTATCGCTCCTAACCGATTTCTCTGGTGATGTCCCCTCACCACAATTGATCTGCGGGATGCTCACGCATCCCGGTGGTCATTCATATTGGCCACATCGATCCCCTTTTGGCCCATCCCCCACTGTGATCCGTCTACGCTGTCAGCAAGAATCAAAACCACAACGAAACGCTAGACCTTTTTTACCCTCGGCTACCTTTAAAGCCGCTGCCGTGTACAGAACATAAAAACCATCGAACTCACGCCGCATTTTGGGGAAACAACCATGGTCACAATGAAACGCATTCTGGGTGCCGCCGTGTGTGGGCTGACGCTGTTGGCCAGCGCCGTCCAGGCCGAGCAACGCGAACTGCGGGTGTACAACTGGGCGGATTACATTCTGCCGTCCGTGCCCAAGGATTTCGCTGCAAAAAGCGGCATCAAAGTGATCTGGGACACCTTCGACACCAACGAATCCCTGGAAGCCAAACTGCTCACCGGCAACTCCGGTTACGACCTCGTCGTGCCGTCGAACCAGTTCCTCGAAACGCAGATCAAGGCCGGCGTGTTCCAGAAACTCGACAAGTCGAAATTGCCAAACTGGAGCCACCAGGATCCGGAGCTGTTGAAACTGCTGGGCAAGAACGACCCCGGCAACCAGTACGGCGTGCCTTACATGGTCGGCACCGTGCTGATCGGCTTCAACCCGGACAAGGTCAAAGCTGCACTGGGCGACAACGCGCCGGTCGACAGTTGGGATCTGGTGTTCAAACCGGAGAACATGGAAAAACTCAAATCCTGCGGCGTAGCGATGCTCGATTCGCCGACAGAAATTCTGCCGCTGGCCCTGCACTATTTGGGGCTCGACCCGAACAGCCAAAACCCCGCCGACTATGAAAAAGCCAAAGAGCTGATGCTCAAGGTTCGTCCGTACGTGACCTACTTCAACTCGGCCAAGTACATGACTGACATCGCCAACGGCGACATCTGCGTGGCCATCGGTTACTCGGGCAGCTTCTACCAGTTCGGCAACCGCGCCAAAGAGGCGAAAAACGGTGTCGTGGTCGACTGGCGCTTGCCGAAGGAAGGCGCGCCGATCTGGTTCGATACCTTTGCGATTCCGAAGAGCGCGAAGAACGTCGAAGAGGCCCACGAATTCCTCAACAACTTGCTCGATCCGAAAGTGATCGCTCCGATCAGTGACTTCCTCGGTTACCCGAATGCGAACAAGGATTCGATTCCGCTGATCAACAAAGAGATCACCGACAACCCGAACCTGACACCGACCCCGGAAGCACTGAAAAACCTCTACGTCGTCCAGCCATTGCCGCAGAAACTCGAACGCGTGCGCACCCGCGTCTGGACCAGCATCAAGTCCGATAAATAGTCTCCGTCCAGACGAAATTCCCCTGTAGGAGCTGCCGCAGGCTGCGATCTTTTGATCTTGTTTTTAAAAATCAAAGTCAAAAGATCGCAGCCTGCGGCAGCTCCTACAGGGCTTCGGTTTGGTTTTGTTTTCGGGTGATGACCAGACTCAGGAACACCGAACCAAAAATCACCCCGCCCACCACCAGCAGCGACCACTCCACCGGCATGTGAAACCATGGCATCAGCACCATTTTTCCGCCGATAAACACCAGCACAATCGCCAGCCCGTACTTGAGCAAATGAAAGCGGTCAGCCATGTCCGCCAGCAGGAAGTACAGCGCGCGCAAGCCCATGATCGCGAAGATGTTCGAGGTGAACACAATGAACGGGTCCGTGGTCACGGCGAAGATCGCCGGGATGCTGTCGACCGCGAACATCAAGTCGCTCGCTTCGATCAGCACCAGCACCAGAAACATCGGCGTCGCCCAGCGCACACCGTTTTGCAGGACAAAAAAGCGCTCACCATGAAAGCCACTGGTGATGCGCATATGACCGCGCACCCAGCGCAGCAGCGGATTCTTGTCGAGATCCGGTTGCTGGTCGGCAAACACCAGCATCTTGATCCCGGTGATGATCAGGAACACGCCGAACGCGTACAGCAGCCATTCGAACTGCGACACCAGCCACACGCCGGCGAAAATCATCACCGCGCGCATCACAATCGCCCCGAGCACGCCGTACAGCAGCACGCGACGTTGCAACTCCGGCGGCACCGCGAAGTAGGTGAAAATCATCACGAAGATGAACATGTTGTCGATCGACAGCGATTGCTCGATCAGATAACCGGTGAGAAATTCCAGGGTCTTCTGTCGGGCGATATCAGCGCCGAATTCGCCGTGCAAATACCACCACAACAGCGCTGCGAAACTCAGTGCCAACAAGCACCAGGCAATCACCCAGGACAAGGCTTCGCGCACTGAGACGCGGTGCGCCTTGCGCCCTCCGAACACAAAGAGATCCAATGCGAGCATCGCCAGCACGAAGACGACGAAGGCGCCCCACATCCACGGTTCGCCGATATTGATATTGGTTGAAGGCATGTCACGCTCCCTGTCTTTTATTCGATTAGCGTCAGACGTGGCCATGCTAGCGACGAGTTTGCGCGAAAGAAAAATCGTTTATTTCTGCGGTAGAGTTCGATAAAAACGAAGTGTCGGGCCAACAAGGCAGTCCGACTCATCCTCGAATTTCGGGTCGCACCTTTGGTGTAACCCCTACAGGGCGGCACTTTCAGCCATGCAAACCGACATCCTCGAGCCGCAAGTCGTATGCAGCCCGATCACCCGTAGCGCGATTTTTATCGTCGCGACACTCAATGAAGGCGCCGACGCCGCCGCAACCGTGAAAGGCTGGTGCGGCGACGTCGCCGGGCTGGTGCGCTCGGTCGGCAAGCGCGTGCCGTCGGGCAATCTGACCTGCATCTGCGGCTTTTCCTCGAACGCCTGGGATCGTTTATTCGGCAGCCCGCGACCGGCGTCCCTGCACGCGTTCCGCGAATTCGGCGGGGAAGGGCGACACGCACCGTCGACGCCGGGCGATCTGCTGTTGCACATCCGCGCCGATCAGATGGATCTGTGTTTTGAACTGGCGACGCAAATCATGGCCGTGCTGGGCGATGCCGTCACCGTGGTCGACGAGGTGCAGGGTTTCCGCTATTTCGACATGCGCAGCATCATCGGTTTTGTCGACGGCACGGAAAACCCGGTCGGGCGCAAAGCGGTGAATTTCACCATCGTCGGTGATGAAGATCCGGGCTTCAGTGGCGGCAGCTACGTGCTGGTGCAGAAATACCTGCACAACATGACTGCGTGGAATTCGCTGAGCGTTGAGGCGCAGGAGCGAGTGATCGGCCGCAAGAAACTCTCCGACATCGAACTGGACGACTCGGTCAAACCTTCCAATTCACACAGTGCACTGACGACGATCACCACCGCCGCGGGCGAGGAGGTGAAAATCCTGCGCGACAACATGCCGTTTGGCCGACCGGGGGCAGGGGAGTTTGGTACGTTCTTTATTGGCTATGCGCGTTCGCCTGAGCCGATGGAGCGGATGTTGGAGAATATGTTTGTCGGCAAGCCAGTCGGCAACTATGACAAGTTGCTGGATTTCAGCACTGCAGTCACCGGAAATTTGTATTTTGTGCCGTCGGCGGATTTGCTGGAAGAGTTGGCGGATCGCTGATCAACGAAAGAACTCCCCCGGCGTTTCGCCAAACTGCTGCCGAAACGCCGCAATAAACGCTGACGTTGAATCGTAACCACAGGCCAGCGCCACATCGGTGACGCGTTCACCTTTCTCCAGCGGCGTCAGTGCCCCGAGCAGGCGCAGGCGTTGGCGCCAGGCGCGGAAGGTCAGGCCGGTGTCGCGCAGGAACAGGCGGGTGAGGGTCTTTTCAGTGACGCCGAACTTTTCGCTCCAGTGACTCAGGGTGGTCTGCTGCTCCGGGTGTTGCTCCAGGCTTTGGTAGATTTGTTTTAAGCGCGCGTCCTGCGGCAGCGGTAGCATCAGATCGATCTGCGGCGCATCGGCCAGTTGATCGAGGATCACCTGCGCCATGCGCCCGTGCGGGCCGCTCTGGTCGTATTCCACCGGCACCTGACTGAACGCGCGGATCAGTTCGCGAAGCAAATCACTGACGCCGAGCACATGACAATGCTCAACCGCCCAGCCTGCCACGCTGCAATCGATGTAGAGGCTGCGCATTTCGGTGTGCGGCGAGCTGAATACCCGATGCGGCACACCGGCCGGAATCCACACCGCGCGCTCCGGTGGCGCGACAAAGCGGCCGGCGCTGGTCTGCACTTCGAGCACACCTTGAATCGCGTACGACAACTGCACCCACGGGTGACTATGGCGCCGGGTCAGTGCGCGATTGGGCAGTGATTCCGTGCGTCCATACAGCGGACGCGGCAGGCTGGGCAGCCCGGGAATGCTGCGGCGAATGCTTTTGTCATGTCCTTTAGGCGGCATCTCAAGGCTCTTCGGCGTTAGTCGGTAATTTGCAGTCACGTTAGAGTCGTCGGCACGCACTGGCAACCCCCGGATAAAAACACCATGACTCGCCCAAGATTTTTGCCCGATAACTTCACCCTGACGCTGATCGGCGTTGTGCTGCTCGCCAGTTTTCTGCCGGCCAGCGGCCAGGTAGCAGTCGGTTTTGGCTGGCTGACCAACATCGCCATCGCGCTGCTGTTTTTCCTGCATGGCGCCAAGCTCTCTCGCGAATCAATCATCGCCGGCGCCGGTCACTGGCGTTTGCATCTGTTGGTGTTCGGCCTGACCTTCGTGCTGTTCCCGCTGTTGGGCCTGGCGCTGAAACCGCTGCTCTCACCGCTGATCGGCGGCAAACTGTACATGGGCATGTTGTACCTCTGCGCCTTGCCCGCCACGGTGCAGTCGGCGATTGCCTTCACCTCGCTGGCGCGGGGCAATATTCCGGCGGCGATTTGCAGCGCGGCGGCCTCGAGCCTCTTCGGCATTTTCCTCACACCATTGCTGGTGACGCTGTTGCTCAACGTCCACGGTGACGGCGGCTCGACGCTGGATGCGATCCTCAAGATCAGCGTGCAATTGCTCCTGCCGTTTATTGCCGGTCAGATTGCCCGCCGCTGGATCGGCGCGTGGGTCGGCCGCAACAAGAGCTGGTTGAAATTCGTTGATCAGGGCTCGATTCTGCTGGTGGTGTACGGCGCGTTCAGCGAGGCGGTCAATGAAGGCATCTGGCATCAGATTCCGCTGATCGAGTTGCTGGGACTGGTGGTGGTTTGCTGCATTTTGCTGGCGCTGGTGCTGGTGGCCTCGACGCTGTTGGGCAAGGCGTTTGGCTTCAATCAGGAAGACCGCATCACCATCCTGTTCTGCGGCTCGAAAAAGAGCCTGGCCACCGGGGTGCCAATGGCGCAAGTGTTGTTTGCCGGTAGCACGATTGGCGTGTTGATTCTGCCGCTGATGTTGTTCCATCAGATTCAATTGATGGTCTGTGCGGTGTTGGCGCAGCGTTATGCGAAACGGCCGGAATCAGTGCCGGAATTGATGGCGCAGGTGGATCCGTAAGCTGACACCTCACGCCCGAACGCACGAATCCTTGTAGGAGCCGTGCCTGCTCCCACAGGGACTTGTGGCGTATGCGGATGCATTGACTGGCGCAGAACCAAAGTGGGAGTGGGCTTGCTCACGAAGGGGGCAGTGAATTCAACATGGATGTTGGCTGAGCAGACGCTTTCGCGAGCAAGCCCGCTCCCACAGGGTTTTGTGCCGTACACAAAATCCCCGGCACATCACAAATCATTGTAGGAGTGAGCCTGCTCGCGATGGCGTTGTGTCAGCCATCTTCTTCGGCACAGACACTGCGCTATCGCGAGCAGGCTCACTCCTACAGTTTTTTTTATTACTGGGGGCTGTTGAACTGGTCGGAATAGCTGCCAGTCATCAATGCCGACGCAACGCGATCAGAACCCACGCCAACGCGGGAATAAGCGAGGCGGTTGGCGTTTAGGCGATCTGCGCCGTCTGCTGCCACGGCATTCGCGCCGACGTGATCTGCGCCGTCTGCTGCCACGGCATTCGCGCCGACGTGATCTGCGCCGTCTGCTGCCACGGCATTCGCGCCGACGTGATCTGCGCCGTCTGCTGCCACGGCATTCGCGCCGACGTGATCTGCGCCGTCTGCTGCCACGGCATTCGCGCCGACGTGATCTGCGCCGTCTGCTGCCACGGCATTCGCGCCGACGTGATCTGCGCCGTCTGCTGCCACGGCATTCGCGCCGACGTGATCTGCGCCGTCTGCTGCCACGGCATTCGCGCCGACGTGATCGGAGCCGTCAGCAGCGACGGCACCCGCACCGACGTGATCAGAGCCGTCAGCAGCAACGGCACCCGCGCCGACGTGATCTGCGCCGTCAGCAGCCACTGCACCCGCGCCGACTTGATCGGAACCGTCAGCAGCCACGGCATTCGCGCCGACGTGATCTGCGCCATCAGCAGCGACCGCACCCGCACCGACGTGATCGGAACCGTCAGCAGCCACGGCATTCGCGCCGACGTGATCTGCGCCATCAGCAGCGACCGCACCCGCACCAACATGATCCGACCCATCCGCCGCCACCGCTTGCGGCTGTCCGGCCCAGACTCCGGGCGCCACGATTGTTGCCGCTACTGCGAATACAACGCCTGACAAAAGCTTGTGATTCATGATCTTCTCCACGACCCGTCAGCTACAACGCAGTTGAGTGATGTCCGTTCGATTTACTGACTCGGGTCTAGCTGGTTGGCGATTGGCACGGGCGCACCGTCGGGGTGCACGGGTGTCGGCGATTTGAACGACTCAGCGAAGGCAACTGAACTAGTATAGATGGGCATTTGCCGGCCATTGGCCGGCGGGACGAAGGGTGAGGGGATAGTCGTTTCGCTTCCTTGCAGCCACGCGCAAAAAAGAAATCCGTCTAAAAACACTGAACCGGTTTGCGCAGGCTTTGCTAGGCTCAATGATGTAGGCGAAGACGCAGACTGATGCGCAATCGGATAGCAAGGAAACGTGGGGCGCGTTCCGAAGGGTTCACGGTTAGAAAGATCTCCGCGCTGAGATCCAGCCCTTATGCCGTGTGAAGCAGCTGAGACCGTTACTTTCACCCTGGTCCAGTACTGTGAGACTCCCGATAAACCTTGTAAGCCAGAGACCAGCACTGGCCGCCTACTCAAACACCAAAGCCCGCCCAGTGCGGGCTTTGTCGTTCTCCACAGGTCTCCCTTGTACCCCTGTGGCGAGGGGATTTATCCCCGTTGGGCTGCGAAGCAGCCCCCTCGACAATTTCGAATCAAACCCCAAGACTTACATCCCAGCCAACGCCTGCAACAAATCCCCCCGCAGATCCTCAACATCCTCAACCCCCACCGACAGCCGCACCAACCCGTCACCAATCCCGAGTTTAGCCCGCGTCTCAGCCGGAATCGTCGCATGCGTCATGATCGCCGGATGCTCGATCAAACTCTCCACGCCGCCCAGACTTTCCGCCAACGCAAAGATCTTCACATTCTCCAAAAACCGCCGCGCGCCGGCCAGATCACTATTCAGATCAACAGAAATCATCCCGCCAAAACCACGCATCTGCCGCTTGGCCAACTCATGCTGCGGATGCGACGGCAGCCCCGGATAGTAGACACGTTTAACCTGCGGCTGCTGCTCCAGCCACTGCGCCAGCTCCAGCGCATTGCTGCAATGACGCTCCATGCGCAGCGCTAAAGTCTTCACTCCGCGCAAGGTCAGAAACGCATCGAACGGCCCGGCAATCGCCCCCACAGCGTTTTGCAGAAAACCCAGTTTCTCCGCCAGTTCAGCGTTTTGCCCAACCACGGCAATCCCGCCAATCACATCGGAGTGGCCGTTCAAATACTTGGTGGTCGAGTGCAGCACGATGTCGAAACCCAGCTCCAGCGGCCGCTGGATATAGGGACTGGCGAAGGTGTTGTCGGCCACGCAAATGATCCCGCGTGCGCGGCAGATACGCGCAATCGCGGCCAGATCCGACAGGCTCAGCAGCGGGTTGGTCGGCGTCTCGACCATGACCATCCGCGTGTCGTCCTGCAATGACGCTTCGAACGCCGACAGATCGGCCAGGTCGACGAAGCTGAAACGATGCCCGGCGCTGCGCTGGCGCACCTTGTCGAAAAGACGGAACGTGCCGCCGTACAGATCGTTGCCGGAAACAATGTGCGAGCCGGCATCGAGCAATTCCAGCACCGTCGAAATCGTCGCCAGCCCTGACGCAAACGCAAACGCCCGCGTGCCACCTTCAAGATCCGCCACGCAACGCTCCAGCGCGAAGCGCGTCGGGTTGTGCGAGCGGCCGTAATCGAAACCCTTGTGCACGCCGGGGCTGTCTTGCAGGTAGGTGGAGTTGGCGTAGATCGGCGGCATCAGCGCGCCGGTGGTCGGATCCGGTTCCTGCCCGGCGTGGATCACCCGGGTCGCGAAGCCTTGGGATTTATCGTCGTGCTGACTCATGCGAGGGATCTCCGTAATTGGTTGAGCATGTCGACGCGGGTGATCAGGCCATGGAAGCCCGAAGCGTCAGCGATGATGGCGACGAGGCCACGGCTGAGCACGCTTTCCAGCTCAGCCAGATCGGCGTTCGGCGCGAGGGTTTGCAGTTTGTCGGTCATGGCGCTGGCCACCGGTTTGCGGAAGTGCGCGGCGTCTTCATGGACGCCGAGCAGGATGTCCGACTCATCGATCACACCGACCAATTGCTTGCCGTCGATCAACACCGGCAACTGCGAAACGTCGGCCAGGCGCATGCGCTGGAACGCGGTCAGCAGGGTGTCGTCGGGGCCGACGCTGATCACCCGGCCATCTTCAAAACGACGGGCAACCAGGTCGCGCAAGTCGCCATAACCTTTGCGTTTGAGCAGGCCCTGATCGGTCATCCATTGATCGTTGTAAACCTTCGACAGATAGCGCGTGCCGGTGTCGCAGACGAAACTGACTACGCGCTTCGGCTCGGTCTGTTCGCGGCAATAACGCAGCGCGGCGGCGAGGAGGGTGCCGGTGGAGGAGCCGCCGAGAATGCCTTCGGCCTTGAGTAATTGACGGGCGTGATCGAAGCTTTCTTCGTCGCTGATCGAGTAGGCGTGGCGCACGCTGGAGAGGTCGGTGATCGACGGAATAAAATCTTCGCCGATGCCTTCCACCGCCCATGAACCGGGCGTTGGCAGGCTGCCGTCGCGGCTGTATTGCGCCATGACCGAGCCGACCGGGTCGGCCAAGACCATTTCCAGATCCGGTTGCACGCGTTTGAAAAAACGGGTCAAACCGGTCAGCGTGCCGGCCGAGCCAACGCCGACCACAATCGCGTCCAGATCATGTTCGGTCTGCGCCCAGATCTCCGGCGCGGTGCTGCATTCGTGGGCCAGCGGGTTGGCGGGGTTGTTGAACTGGTCGGCGAAAAACGCGCCGGGAATGTCTTTCGCCAGGCGCGCGGCGACGTCCTGGTAATACTCGGGATGGCCCTTGCCGACATCGGAGCGGGTGATGTGCACCTCGGCGCCCATGGCTTTCAAGTGCAGGACTTTCTCAGTGGACATTTTGTCCGGAACCACCAAAACCACCCGATAACCTTTGGCGCGGCCGACCAGTGCCAGGCCCAGACCGGTGTTGCCGGCCGTCGCTTCGACGATGGTGCCACCCGGTTGCAGACGGCCATCGCGTTCAGCGGCGTCGATCATCGCCAGGCCGATACGATCCTTGATCGAGCCGCCTGGGTTCTGTGATTCGAGTTTGAGAAACAGCGTGCACGGCCCGGTATCAAAGCGGGTCACTTGCACCAGCGGGGTGTTGCCGATCAGCCCAAGTACGGCAGGGCGGGATTCCTTTGACATGTCTTCACCTCAGTGTTGGTGATTGATCGCGTTCCATTCGCGCAGAAGATGCTCGCAAGCAACATAGGCCCGGTTGGCACCTCTCGCAACCCCGATCCCCGTAGGAGCTGCGGAACGCTGCGATCTTTTGATGTTGGTTTTTGAAGGGCGAGATCAAAAGATCGCAGCGTTCCGCAGCTCCTACAGGGGGGCGATTGATCATGAGGATTTCTTGTGATGATCAGGATTATATTGAGTTTGATTCACTTGCGACCGATGCCGACAATGCCCGCCATCAACAAGACATTGGAGTTGTTTGTTATGGCACTGGCCCATTCCCTTGGATTTCCGCGCATCGGTCGCGACCGCGAACTGAAAAAAGCGCAAGAGGCGTTCTGGAAAGGAGAACTGAACGAAGCGGGCCTGCGTGACGTCGGGCGCGAACTGCGCAAAGCCCATTGGGACTTGCAGAAGAACGCCGGCATCGAGCTGTTGCCGGTCGGCGATTTCGCCTGGTACGACCAGGTGCTGACGCACTCGCTGATGTTCGGTGTGATCCCGGAGCGCTTCCGTCCGCACGACGGCAAAGCCAATCTGCACACCCTGTTCGGTATGGCGCGTGGCGTCAGCGACAGTTGCTGCGGCGGTGCTCACGCCCAGGAAATGACCAAGTGGTTCGACACCAACTACCACTATCTCGTCCCGGAATTCAGCGCGGATCAACAGTTCCAGTTGGGTTGGGAACAGTTGTTCGAAGAAGTCGAAGAAGCCCGCGCGCTGGGGCACAACGTCAAACCGGTGATCATCGGCCCGCTGACCTATCTGTGGCTGGGCAAGGCCAAAGGCGCTGAGTTCGACAAGCTCGATTTGCTCGATCGTTTGTTGCCGCTGTACGGCCAGATCTTCTCGCGCCTCGCTGCTCTGGGTGTGGAGTGGGTGCAGATTGACGAGCCGATTCTGGTGCTCGATCTGCCTCAGGAATGGAAGAACGCATTCGAGCGCGCCTACAACCAGATCCAGCGCGATCCGCTGAAGAAACTGTTGGCCACGTACTTTGGTGGCCTGGAAGAAAACCTTGGTCTGGCGGCGAATCTGCCGGTCGACGGTTTGCACATTGACCTGGTGCGTGCGCCGGAACAGTACCCGACGATTCTTGATCGTCTGCCGGCGTATAAAGTGTTGTCGCTGGGTGTGGTCAACGGCCGTAACGTCTGGCGCTGCGATCTGGAAAATGCCCTTGCGACTTTGCAGCATGCGCATGAGCGTCTGGGTGATCGTCTGTGGGTGGCGCCGTCCTGCTCGCTGCTGCACAGCCCGGTGGATCTGGGCCGTGAAGACAAGCTGGATGCCGAATTGAAAAGCTGGCTGGCTTTCGCCGTGCAGAAGTGCGAGGAAGTGGCGGTTCTGGCTCAGGCGGTCAACGAGCCGGAAGCGCCGCGCGTGCTGCGGGCATTGACCCAGAGCCGTTCGGTGCAGGCTGCGCGTGCTGCATCGCCACGCATTCACAAACCGGCGGTTCAGGCGCGTGTGGCGGCGATCACTGCCCAGGACAGTCAGCGTCAATCGTTGTTTGCCCAGCGTATCGCCAAGCAGCGTGCCGGGCTCGATCTGCCGCTGTTTCCGACCACGACGATAGGTTCGTTCCCACAAACCGCATCGATTCGTCTGGCTCGGCAATCGTTCAAGCAAGGCAAGCTCAGCGAAGCGGAATACACCGAGGCGATGCACAGCGAAATCCGCCACGCGGTGGAGATTCAGGAGCGTTTGGGTCTTGATGTGTTGGTGCACGGTGAAGCCGAGCGCAATGACATGGTCGAGTACTTTGCCGAGCAACTCGACGGCTATGTATTCACCCGTTTTGGCTGGGTGCAGAGCTACGGTTCGCGCTGCGTGAAACCGGCGGTGATTTTTGGTGATCTGAGTCGTCCGAAAGCCATGACCGTCGAATGGATTCGCTACGCCCAGAGCCTGACCCGCAAGGTCATGAAAGGCATGCTGACTGGCCCGGTGACCATGCTGATGTGGTCGTTCCCGCGTGAGGATGTCACCCGTGAAGTGCAGGCGCGGCAACTGGCGCTGGCGATCCGTGATGAAGTGGTGGATCTGGAAGCCGCCGGCATCAAGATCGTGCAAATCGACGAAGCGGCCTTCCGTGAAGGTCTGCCGTTGCGTCAGGCGCAGTGGCAGCATTATCTGGATTGGGCGACCGAAGTGTTCCGTTTGTGCGCCTCGGGCGTGCGCGATGAAACGCAGATCCATACGCACATGTGCTACAGCGAGTTCAACGATGTGATCGAGTCCATCGCGGCGATGGATGCCGACGTGATCACCATCGAAACTTCGCGCTCGGACATGGAATTGCTGGAGGCTTTCGAAGCTTTCGCCTACCCGAATGAAATCGGCCCGGGCGTCTACGACATCCACTCGCCACGGGTGCCGGATGCGTCGGAAATGGCCAATCTGTTGCGTAAAGCGGCCAAGCGTATTCCGGCGGAACGCTTGTGGGTCAACCCCGACTGCGGCCTGAAAACCCGCGGCTGGCCAGAGACCGAAGCGGCGCTGGTGCACATGGTCACCGCTGCCCGGCAACTGCGCAAAGAATTGGCCTGATCACAAAACCTGTGGGAGCGAGCCTGCTCGCGAAGGCGTCAGCACATTCAGCATCAGCTTTGAATGTACCGGCCTCTTCGCGAGCAAGCTCGGCTCCTACAAGGATTTGATGTTGATCACGGAACCGCGGATTAGCACAAATCCTTGTGGGAGCTGGCTTGCCAGCGATGGCGGCCTGAGAGCCGACCAATCTCTGGCAGAATATACCCAGTTCCAATTGTGGGAGTGAGCCTGCTCGCGAAGGCTGTTTTTCAGGTGTTGGGTTCTTTCTGACTGCGTACATATCCATTCCTGCGGTAACGGCCGCTTAGGGTTCCGCCCTTACGGCGGGTCACCTTTTCCAGACGCCGAAAAGGTAACCCAAAAGGCTTTGCCCCAGCGTTCGGCCCGCTCGCTGGGGCTCGGGGTTCCTTCGTTACGGAATTCATCCGGGCGCATCGCCTACGGTTTGCTTCGCTGCACCTCCTCTCGATGCATTTGGCTGCGCCAAACGGTCGCTGCGCTCCCACCCCCGGATAAATCCCGCCACTCAGCCTTCCGACGGGGCGGGTAGATCAAAAGCTGCAGCCGAGCTTGCGCTCATCCTGCGTAGGAGCTGCCGAAGGCTGCGATCTTTTGATGTTGCTTTTGTTTTTGTAGGAGCAGAGCTTGCTCGCGAAAGCGGTGTACCTGTAACGAAGATACTGAACCTGCCGCCCCCTTCGCGAGCAAGCCCGCTTGTATGGTAGGACTCGAAGGGGTGGGTGGGACCAAAAGCCAGCTTCTGACTGTTAGCCCAGTACAGACTGTGGGAGACATCGGCCCCACCCCTTCCACCAAAGCGCCGATAAAGAATGCTTCGT